>NZ_BAABEV010000031.1:0-114722 GCF_039540335.1 Actinomadura verrucosospora
CAGGGCGCGGCGGCCGCGCACGTACTGCCCGATCGCCACCGTGATCAGCAGTCCCAGCGACAGCGACGCCACGCCGCGGGCGTCGGTCACCGCGTCGGGGTCGTCGCCCTTTCCGCGCACCGACGCCGCCGCCAGGAAACCGGCGTTGACGACGATGACCGCGCCCAGCGACACCGCCAGCCGGCACTCCACGGCCGCGTTGAACAGCGCCAGCCACAGCACGACCGCCACGGGCCCGTCCGGGTACCCCAGCGGGTAGTACAGCGGCGGCACCGCCACGGCGACCACCAGGACCGCCGCCGGGTGGCTGCGCCGCCACGCCAGCGCCGCCGCCGCCGCGGCGATCAGCGCCAGCCCGCCCGGCCACAGCGGCCGGTCCCCGGGCTTGACCGCCGCCTCGCTCATCGCGACCGACGCCACCAGGACCGCCGCCGCCAGCAGGGCGTCGGCCGCCCGCCCGCGCGGCCACCACGGCCGGCCCGGCGCCCGGCCCGCGATCCTGCCCGGAACCCCGGCCGCCGCCCCGGCCCGGCGCGCGAGCCCCCGCACGGGACCCCGCGGGGTCCGGGGCGCGGACTCGTCCGCGTCCCGGCCGGGCGCGCCGGGCCGGCGCCGGGGGCGGGGCGGGGTCGCTGTCACGCGCCAACCGTAGTTCAGCCCCGCCCCGCGCCGCGCACCGATCGAAGATCATCGCGGGGCGGGAGCCGCCGTCCGCGCCCCTGACTTTCGTCAGTAACGGCCCAGTTCACCGGCCAGTAGCGTGAACCCCGTGAACGACTCCGCGGCCCCCGGTCTCCCGACGCCCGCGCCGCCCCCGCCGTCCCGCCTGCGGGCGCTGCTCCGCCGGCCCTCCCGCGCCGCGCTGGTCAAGGACGTCCTGCTGTACGGGGTACTGGCGTTCCCCGTCCTGACCGGCATGGTCTCCCCGCCGCAGCCCGGCCGGGCGTCGTGGTGGCTGCAGGCGGCCGGGCTCGGCGTCCTCGCCGCCGCGATCGCCGCGGGACGCGCCTGGCCCGCCCCGGCGCTGCTCACCGTCATCGCGCTGACCCTCGTCCACGGCAACTTCGTGTTCGCCATGCCCTTCCTGTCCTACCTGGCGGGCCTGCGCAGCGCCCGCGCGCAGCCGCTGCTGTGGGGCTTCACCGGGGTGTTCGTCGGCGGGGCGCTGCTGTCGGCGGTCCGCGGCACGCAGGTCAACGCCTGGTTCCCCGCCACCGTCTGGCTCGTCCTGTTCGGCGTCCTGCCGTGGCTGGTGGGCCGCTACTGGCGCCAGTACCAGGAGCTGCTGCGCGCCGGATGGGAACGCGCCGAACGCCTGGAGCACCAGCAGCGCATCGTCGCCGAACGCGAACGGCTCCGCGAGCGCGCCCGCATCGCCCAGGACATGCACGACTCCCTCGGCCACGAACTGGCCCTGATCGCCGTGCGCGCCGGCGCGCTGGAGGTCGCGCCGGGACTGCAGGACCGGCACCGCGCCGCCGCCGCCGAACTGCGCACCGGCGCCGCCGACGCCACCGACCACCTCCGCGAGATCATCGGCCTGCTGCGCGACGACGCCGCCGAGGACCCGGCCGCCGGGGAGCCCTCCGCCGCGGTGGGCTCCCCGGCGACGCCGCTCCGGCCCGCCCGCGAGAGCATCCCCGACCTGGTCGACCGCGCCCGCGCCTCCGGCGTCCCCGTCCGCCTCACCGGCGACCCCCACGCCGACGACGGCCACGCCGGGCTCGGGCCGATGGCCGCGCTCACCGCCCACCGCGTCGTGCAGGAGGCCATCACCAACGCCGCCAAGCACGCCCCGGGCGCCGCCGTCACCGTCGCCCTCGCCCGCAACGGCAACGGCGGGACCACCGTCACGGTCGCCAACGACCCGCCGCCGGACGGACCGCCGGACGGACCTCCGCTGCTGCCCTCCGGCGGCCGCGGCCTGGCCGGCCTCACCGACCGCGTCCGCCTGCTGGGCGGGACCCTGCACGCCGCGCCCACCCCGGCCGGCGGCTTCCGCGTCACCGCCGACATCCCCGCCGCCCCGGACCCGGCCGCCGACCGGGCTCCTGCCAGGCCGACCGCGCGGGACGCGCTGCGCACCGCCCTCGGGCTGGCCCCCGGAGCGGCCGCGCCCGCGGGAGAGTGGCACTCCGAATCGGCCCGGCACCTGGCCCGCGGGCGCCGCCGTGTCCGCCGCGGCCTGATCACCGCGATCGCCGCCCCCACCGCCCTCATGGCCGTCCTCGGCGCGGTCATGGCCGGCTACTACGTCTTCGCCACCCTCAACTCCGTCCTGGAACCCGCCGACTACGGGGCACTGGCCGTCGGCGACCCGCAGAACCGCGCCGAGCGGGTCCTGCCGCCCATGCAGACCCTCGACACCGGCACCGTCCGCGCCGCCGTCCCCGAACCTCCCGGCGCCGACTGCCGGTACTACCGGCCCGACGCCAACGTCCTCGGCGTCGGGCGCGTCTACCGGCTGTGCTTCGCCGGCGGCCGCCTCATCGCCAAGGACACCTACGACACCCGCCAGCTGAGCGCCCAGCGCGCCCACGACCAGGAGGAACAGTGATCCGGGCCCTGCTCGCCGACGACGAGGCGATGATCCGCGCGGGCGTGCGCGCCATCCTGACCGCCGACCCCGGCATCGAGGTCGTCGCCGAGGCCGGCGACGGGCGCGAAGCCGTCGACCTGGTCCTGCGGCACCGCCCCGCGGTCGCACTCCTGGACATCCGCATGCCGCGCCTGGACGGCCTGGCCGCCGCCGCCGAACTGCGCCGCCTGGCCCCCGCCACCGGCGTCGTCATGCTCACCACCTTCGGCGAGGACGAGTACATCGCCCGCGCCCTGGCCGGCGGCGCCAGCGGCTTCCTGCTCAAGTCCGGCGACCCCCGCGAGCTCATCGCCGGGGTCCGCGCCGTCGCCGGCGGCGCCGCCTACCTGTCCCCGAAGGTCGCCCACCGCGTCATCACCCAGATCGGCGGCGGGCGCCTGGACGGCCGCGCCCGCGCCCGCCGCCGCATCACCGGGCTCACCCCCCGCGAGCGCCAGGTGCTGGCGCTGCTCGGCGCGGGCCTGTCCAACGCCGAGATCGCCGGGCGCCTCCACATCGTCGAGGGAACCGTGAAGGCCTACGTCAGCGCGATCCTGACCCGCCTGGACGTCCGCAACCGCGTGCAGGCCGCCGTGCTGGCCTACCAGGCCGGCCTCGTCGACGGCACCGACGACCCCGCCTGACCCCGGCGCGGTGCGCGTGCGCCCCGGACCCCAAGCGTGTTCCTCCCGTCCGGCCGTCCCGGGCGACGCTGGGCAGCGGGGGAGGACCCGCACACCGGCCGGACACCACCCCTCCGGCCTGGATTTTCGGCAGTAACCGGCCCACCGCGCACGGCCCCCCGCGCACGGCCCTCCTCCGGCACCGCACGCGAACGGGCCGTCCCGGGCGGCGCCGAAGCGCCGTCCGGGACGGCCCGTGAGATCCTGCCCGGCCGGTCCGGTCAGCGGAGGGGGCCCCGACGCGGCGGCACGCCCCCCATCACGTCCGGCATCGTCACCGACGCGTCGTCCATCGGGACCGCCGCACCGACCATCGGCGCCGCCGCGGCCGCCGGCCGCGGCGTCCCCAGCGGTATCTCCAGCCCAGGGCCCTGGGCCGCCGCCGGGCCCGCCCCGAGCAGCACCGCCCCGGCCGCCACGCCCCGCAGCGCCTCCACCAGCGGCCGCGCCGCCAGCACCAGCACCAGCGCCGCCGCCGGCGCCACCACCACGCCCACCAGGAACCCCGCCGCCACATCATGCGGGTAGTGCACGCCCACGAACACCCGCGAGAACGCCATCAGCGCCGCCAGCGGCAGCACCAGCGGTGCCAGCGCCCGCCACGCCACCACGATCGCCGCCGCCGACGCCGCCGCGATCGTCGCGTGGTTGCTCGGGAACGACCAGTCGCCCGGCGCCGGGCACGCCGCGATGTGCACCGCGCCCGCCACCGCGCGGCACGGCCGCTCCTCCTGGATGAAGCTCTTGGACACCTCGCTCACCAGGTACGCCGACACCATCGCGAACGGCGCCACCAGCGCCAGCCCCATCGCCCGCGCGTCCAGGCCCCGGGCCCGCCACCAGCCCACCACGAACAGCACCGCGAACAGCAGCAGCCCCCCGTCGGTGCCCACGTCCGCCGCCTCGTGCACCCACGAGGGCGTGCCCTGCGCGAACTCGGTGATCTCCCGGTACAGATCGGCGCTGAAATCCGGCGCTCCCATGCTCTCCCTCACACTCGCAGCGGCCCCGTGCCCGTCATCCGTCAGACACCGCAAAGCCCGCTGATGTTCACCTACCGGCCACAGGAGGACAACCCTTTCACCTTAGGGGGATCACTCGCCGGGCAATGGCCCCACTCGTGCGGCCGTCCTCCGCCCGCCCGGCCCCTCCGGCGACCGCTCCACCCCTGCGTCCACCCCTGCGTCCACCCCTGCGTCCACCCCTGCGTCCACCCCTGCGTCCACCCCTGCGTCCACCCCTGCGCCCGCCACCGCGTCCGCCACCGCGGTGTCCGCCGCCCCGCGGCGGCGCCGCGCGAACCGCACGACCTCCACCGTCGCCGTCACCCCCAGGGCCAACCCCAGCCCGACGGCCACACCCTTCAGCGGCTCGTCCTCGAACGCCACCCCGCCCACATACCCCAGCAGTGCCCCGTACAGGGCCCACGACACCGCCGCCACCGCCGCGAACAGCGAAAACGACCGCAGCCGGTACCCGACCGCCCCCATCGTCACCGTCACCGCCGTCCGCCCGCCCGGCACGTACCGCGCCACCACCAGGATCAACCCGCCCCGCTCGGCCATCGTCCGCCGCGCCCACCCCAGCGCCGCATGCCGCCGCGTCCCGGGCCGCGCCCCCCGCACCAGCCGCCCGCTCGCCCGGCGCCCCACCAGGTACGACACATGATCGCCCACAAACGCGCCCGCCGCCGCCAACGCCACGACCGGCGCCAGCTCCGGCTGTCCGCCCGCCGCGTACACCCCCGCGGTGATCACCATGCTCTCGCTCGGCACCACCGGGAAGAAACCGTCGATCGCCGCCACCGCGAACAGCACGAGGTAGAACCACGGCGACGTCACCGCCGTGTCCACCATGCCCATGATTCCGTCCATGGCCACGACGCTAGGAAAGCCCCACCCCCCGGCGGATCCCGCGAAAGACGCCGCGCACCCCCCACCTTCGTCAGGGGGACCCCGTCCCGCGAAATCGATTCGCGTCCCGGCCCCGGCTCCACCACACTTCACACACTGTGGGACACCTGCACATCTTCGACATGGACGGCACCCTGCTGACCGGCACCACCGCCAACCTCGAGATCGCCCGCCACCTCGGCACCCTCCCCGAACTCCACGACCTCGAGGCCCGCTTCGCCGCCGGCACCCTCGACACCTGCGGCTTCTCCACCCGCATCCACCGCCTGTGGCGCCACCTCACCCCCGCGGTCGTCGCCACCGCCTACCGCGCCGCCACCTGGCTCACCGGCATCACCGACGTCTGCGCCGACATCCGCGCCCGCGGCGAACACTCCGCCGTCATCACCATGTCGCCCGACTTCTTCGCCCGCCACCTCCTCGACCACGGCTTCGACGACGTCGTCGCCTCCCGGTTCCCGCCGATGCCCTTCACCGGCACCCTCGACCCCGCCGGAATCCTCACCCCCGCCGACAAGGTCCGCATCGCCGACGAGCTCCTCGCCCGGCACCGCCTCACCACCGACCAGTGCACCGCCTACGGCGACTCCATGTCCGACGCCCCCCTGTTCCGCCACCTCACCCGCACCGTCGCCGTCAACGCCGACCACCACCTCGCCGGCATCGCCGCGCTCGACTACCGCGGCACCGACCTCCGCGACGCCTACGCCCTCGCCCGCACCCTCCACCCCGCCTCACCCCCGCAAGGCCGCTGACCTGGGGGAGCACGCCGAACAAACCCGCCCCGACACGCCCCGCACCCCGCCCCGCATGGCACGATCGCCACGTGACCAGCACACCCGCCGACCCCAACCACCTGCGCGACCTCGCACTGCTGCGCCGCGTCCGCGACCGCATCGACCGCGAATACGCCCAGCCCCTGGACGTCGAAGCGCTGGCACGCGGCGCCAACATCTCCGCCGGCCACCTCAGCCGCCGGTTCCGCCAGGCCTACGGAGAATCGCCCTACTCCTACCTGATGACCCGCCGCATCGAACGCGCGATGGCCCTCCTGCGCCGCGGCGACCTCAGCGTCACCGACGTGTGCTTCGCCGTCGGCTGCTCCTCCCTCGGCACCTTCAGCACCCGCTTCACCGAACTGGTCGGCATGCCCCCCAGCGCCTACCGCCGCCAAGCGGCCGACACCACAGCCGAACTCACCTCCTCCGGCACCGCCGCCGGCGTACCGTCCTGCCTGGAAAAACAGGTCACCAGACCGATCAGGAATCGAGAAGCCCCCACCGGACCCCCGCCCCTAACCTGACACCCACCCGCACCCCACCCGCCCCACCGATCGGGTAGACAGGTGCCACCGCCACGCCCCACACAGGGAGACACGACACGATGAGCAGCGCCACGAGCACGGACGCGCACCCGCCCGCGCCCCACGCCGCCGACACCCACGACCTGATCCGCGTGCACGGCGCACGCGTGAACAACCTCAAGGACGTCGACGTCACGCTCCCCAAGCGCCGCCTCACCGTGTTCACCGGCGTCTCCGGCTCCGGCAAGAGCTCCCTGGTCTTCGGCACCATCGCCGCCGAATCCCAGCGCATGATCAACGAGACCTACAGCGCCTTCGTCCAGGGCTTCATGCCCACCCTCGCCCGCCCCGACGTCGACGTCCTCGAAGGCCTCACCACCGCCATCATCGTCGACCAGCAGCGCATGGGCGGCGACGCCCGCTCCACCGTCGGCACCGCCACCGACGCCAACGCCATGCTGCGCATCCTGTTCAGCCGCCTCGGCGAACCCCGCATCGGCTCACCCCAGGCCTTCTCCTTCAACGTCGCCTCCATCAGCGGATCCGGCGCCGTCGCCTTCGAACGCTCGGGCAAGACCGTCAGAGAACACCGCAGCTTCAGCGTCACCGGCGGCATGTGCCCCCGCTGCGAAGGCACCGGCACCGCCAACGACTTCGACCTCACCGCCCTCTACGACGACACCCTCTCCCTCAACCAGGGCGCCCTCACCGTCCCCGGCCACAGCATGGACGGCTGGTACGGCCGCATCTTCCGCGGCTGCGGCTACTTCGACCCCGACAAGCCCATCCGCGACTACACCCCCACCGAACTCCACGACCTCCTCCACAAGGAACCCACCAAGATCAAGGTCGAGGGCGTCAACGTCACCTACGAAGGCCTCATCCCCAAAATCCAGAAATCCGTCCTCAGCAAAGACCGCGCCTCGATGCAGCCCCACATCCGCGCCTTCGTCGAACGCGCCGTCACCACCACCCCCTGCCCCGACTGCGGCGGCACCCGCCTCAGCGACACCGCCCGCTCATCGAAGATCAACGGCATCAGCATCGCCGACGCCTGCGCCATGCAGATCAGCGACCTGGCCGACTGGGTCCGCGCCCTCGACCAACCCTCCGTCGCCCCCCTCCTCAAAGCCCTCGGCGACACCCTCGACTCCTTCGTCGAGATCGGCCTCGGCTACCTCTCCCTCGACCGCCCCTCCGGCACCCTGTCCGGCGGCGAGGCACAACGCACCAAGATGATCCGCCACCTCGGCTCATCCCTCACCGACGTCACCTACGTCTTCGACGAACCCACCATGGGCCTGCACCCCCACGACGTCCAGCGCATGAACGACCTCCTCCTGCGCCTGCGCGACAAGGGCAACACCGTCCTGGTCGTCGAACACGAACCCGAGACCATCGCGATCGCCGACCACATCGTCGACCTCGGCCCCGCCGCCGGCACCGCCGGCGGCACCATCTGCTTCCAGGGCACCCTCGACGAACTGCGCACCAGCGGCACCCTCACCGGCCGCCACTACGACGACCGCACCCCCCTCAAGACCGACCTGCGAACCCCCACCGGCACCCTGCAGATCCGCGGCGCCAACGCCCACAACCTCCACGACGTCGACGTCGACATCCCCCTCGGAGTCCTCGTCGCCGTCACCGGCGTCGCCGGCTCCGGCAAGAGCTCCCTCATCCACGGCTCCATCCCCAAGGGCGCCGGCGTCGTCTCCATCGACCAGACCCCCATCCGCGGCTCACGACGCAGCAACCCCGCCACCTACACCGGACTCCTCGACCCCATCCGCAAGGCCTTCGCCAAGGCCAACGGCGTCAAACCCGGACTGTTCAGCGCCAACTCCGAAGGCGCATGCCCCAACTGCAACGGCGCGGGCGTCATCTACACCGACCTCGCCATGATGGCCGGCGTCGCCATCCCCTGCGAGGAATGCGAAGGCAAACGCTTCCAAGCCCACGTCCTCGACTACACCCTCGGCGGCAAGGACATCAGCGACGTCCTCACCATGCCCGTCGACGAGGCCGAGAAGTTCTTCGCCACCGGCGACGCCCGCATCCCCGCCGCCCACCGCATCCTGCGCCGCCTCGCCGACGTCGGCCTCGGCTACCTCACCCTCGGCCAGCCCCTCACCACCCTGTCCGGCGGCGAACGCCAACGCCTCAAACTCGCCACCCACATGGCCGAAGACGGCGGCGTCTACGTCCTCGACGAACCCACCGCCGGCCTCCACCTCGCCGACGTCGAACACCTCCTCGGCCTCCTCGACCGCCTCGTCGACGCCGGCAAGTCCGTCATCGTCATCGAGCACCACCAGGCCGTCATGGCCCACGCCGACTGGATCATCGACCTCGGCCCCGGCGCCGGCCACGACGGAGGCCGCATCGTCTTCGAGGGCACCCCGGCCGACCTCGCCGCCGCCCGCTCCACCCTCACCGGCGAACACCTCGCCGCCTATATCGGCACCTGAACCCACGCCCACCACGACCGCGCAGAGGGCGCAGGTCGACCAGCCTCAGAACGAGAAGTCGCGGTAGACGATCGCGACTTCTCGTTCTGACATCTCCAGGGCTCCCGCGCCTCGGTCACGGATATGGGCAACGCCTTCAGGTGCGCCGGCCGGTGGTCGCCGGCGAGCGAGCCACCACACCGCCCGGTTCCGCCCTCCGCGGTCAAGCTCTGAACGGCCTCACCCCGCCGGCGCGCAAGCCTGAATCGCCAGGGGACGAGCTACCCCGCTTCGCGGCCACCGCCGAACCGACCGGACAGGCGCAAATCAGCCCTGCCCGCAACCACGGCCCAGCGCACCAGGCCGCCGCCCCCCTCAACCACCCCGCCGGCCCTCCACCGGACCCAACAGCGGATGCACCCGCATCGCCGCCTCCAACTCACCCGGAAGCTCATCGCGATACCGGCCCAACGTCGACAGATCCGCATGCCCCAGCACCCGACGCACCGCATCCATGTCCGTCGCCGCCGCCAGCAGATGCGTCGCCGTCGTATGCCGCAACCCATGCGGCGTCACACTCCGCCGCCGCCCCGCATCCACCCGCTCCAGCACCCGGTCGATCACCCCCTGCACATCACCCCGCGCCAACCGCCGCCCCCGCCACGACAACAACAGCGCCTTCGCCTCCCGCCCCCGATCCAGCAACCCCCGCCCCTCCGCCAGATACGCGTCCAGAACCTCCGCCACCGGACGGGGGAGCGGCACATCCCGCGTCCGCCCGCCCTTACCGAAGATCCGCCAGTACCGCGTCCCCCCGTTGACGAAGAAATCCTCCACATTCGCCGCCGTCAGCTCCGACACCCGCGGCCCCACCGCCGCCAGCAGCAACACGATCAACCCGTCCCGCAACTCCGTGCGCTGATCCGCACGCCGCCGCACCCCCGCACCCCCGTCCGGCGCATCCACCAGACCACGCGCCGCCCCCAGCAACCCCTCCGCCTGCTCCACCGTCAACGCACGCCGCTCCGCCCGCAGCCCACCCCGCTGCTTCGGCCGCACCGTCACCGCCTGCATCGGATTCAACTGCACCCACCCCGCCACCACCGCATGCCGGAAGAACGCCGACACCGAACGCCGGAACCGCGCCTGCGACGCCGCACTCTGCAACGGCCCACCCCCCGCCCCCACAGGCCGCGCCCCCCGCCGACGCCGCTCATCGGGCTTACGCGCGAACCTGAGCAGAACCTCATCGACGTCCTCACCCGTCAGATCGTCCAGCACCCGGTCCTCACCCGCCAGCGCCCCGAACGTCACCACGTCCCGCACATAAACCTCCGCCGACGCCGGCGCCAGCGCACCCGTCGACGCCTTCGCACGCACCATCTCCGCATAGCGATCCACACACTCGGCCACGGACACACGCTGAACATCGGCAGGACGCACCCGCCGGACGCTACCCCCCGCCACCGACAGAACCCCGTAAGATCCACAACATGGGGGAGCGGGCACTGTTCGACCAGATCGGCGAGATCATCCGCGGCTCCACACCACCCCGCCTCGGCCACCCCCACATCCAGACACGCCACAACGGCGTCAAAGCCTGGTTCGGCGACCCCGCCCCCCAGCGCGAGCACTACGAAGCCCAGATCATCCCCGCCGAACTCGCCCCCGGCGCCCGCCACCACGCCATCGAAATCGGCTTCCACGCCGAACACCCCGCCGAACCCGACAACGAGGCCGCCCTCACCCGCCTGCTCACCACCGAACCCGCATGGCGCACCGACCTCGGCGACGAACCCCGCACCGGCACCTTCCTCGGCCGCACCACCTGGCGCCGCATCTCCGAAACCTGGCCCGACACCGACCTCACCGGCCCCGACATCCCCTTCGAGATCGGCGTCCGCCTCGTCGACTACATCCGCGCCCTGGAACCGCACCGCAAACGGGTATGACCACCCGCACTCGTCCACCGGACAGGGGAGGGGACCCGTGCTCATCGGCACATCGGGATGGCAGTACGCCGACTGGCGCGACGTCCTCTACCCACCCGGCCTCGCCCAACGACGCTGGCTGCCCCACTACGCCGACACCTTCACCACCGTCGAGAACAACAACGCCTTCTACCGCCTCCCCACCCGCGAGACCTTCGAACTCTGGCACGACAACACCCCGCCCGGCTTCGTCATGGCGGTCAAGGCCAGCCGCTACCTCACCCACATGAAACGCCTCAAAGACCCGGCCGAGCCCGTCGCGCGCCTCATGAACGCCGCCAACGGCCTGGGGGACAGGCTCGGCCCCGTCCTGCTCCAACTCCCGCCCACCCTGCAAGCCGACACCGACCGCCTCACCGAATGCCTGCGCCGGTTCCCGCCCGGTACCCGCATCGCCGTCGAACCCCGCCACCCCTCCTGGTGGACAGACCAGACACGCCACGTCCTGGAGAACCACGGCGCGGCCCTGTGCTGGGCCGACCGACTCGGCGAACCGCAGACACCCCTATGGCGCACGACCGACTGGCTCTACCTGCGCTTCCACGAGGGACCCGCCGACCCCTGGCCCGAATACGACGACGAGACCCTCCAACGCTGGGCCGACGAACTCGCCGGGACACAGGACGCCTACGTCTACTTCAACAACGACCCCGGCGGCGCCGCCGTCCGCAACGCCCTGCGCTTCACCGACCTCACGAGCTGATCCCCGCCGCAACCAGATCCGCCAGCCGCTGCGCGGCCCCGAAATGCGGCGTCAGCCGAGTCTTGGTCATGGCGAACGAAGTACCGGTGGCGACGTCCGCATAGACATAACTACCGCCACCCCCCACCCAGCCGAACGTCGTAGGCGTCTCATCCGGCTCAGTACCGATCCGACCGAGCGGATAACCCAGGCCCAGCCGCACAGGATTGCCGAAGACCCGGTCAGTGCCCTCGAACGCCACCGCCGTCAACTCCTCAAGCCGACGCGAATCGATGAGCCGACCGTCCAGAACCGCCGCGTTCATCGCCGCGATTCCCCGCGCCGTGAACGTCCCGACCGACGGAACGTCCGCCTCCAGCAACTCACGGCCATTACCCATGGCCGCGGTCGGCCGCAGCTCCCAAGACGCAAGAACGGAATCGCCACCAGGCGAGCCACCCGCATCCGGCGCGGCATCCTCAAGCCGCGCCAACCGGGCCAACTCGGTCCGCGGCACACCGAAGTACAAGTCGCCGTCGATGCCCAACGGCGCGGCCACCCACTCGCGCAAGAGCCGCCGCATCGACTTGCCCGTGACCCGCCGCGCGACCTCGCCCACGAGGAACCCGTAGGTGAACGAGTGGTACCCCGTCTCCGTCCCAGGCCGCCACCGCGGCTCGGCCTCGGCGATCGCAGCGCACACCCGCGACCAATCCGTCAGACCGGCAAGGCCGATTCCAGCAGGCATCGCCGGGACGCCGACCGAATGCGTGAGCACATGACGAAGAGTCGCAGCCGCCTTCCCGTGAGCACCGAACTCCGGCCACACCTCGACCACCGGCGTGTCATATCCGATGGCACCGCTCCCGACGAGCAGATGAGCGATGAGCGACGTCATGACCTTGCCGCAAGAGAAACTGAAAAAGAGAGTCTCCGGGGACACCCTGCGCCCGGTCTCACCGTCGGCGACCCCGGCGACAGCGTCGACGACAAGAGCACCGCGATGGTGAACCGCAACCTGCAAACCCGTCTCGGCTCCGTCCTCGACGAGTTCGTCAAGGACGCCTTGCACCTTCTGCTGCAGCGACGGCGCCCTCGTCACCGGCTCGCCCACGTGTAGCGAGTCTGACTGGCCGTCGGCAGCTTCCCGAAAGCAAATCCGACAGTCGGCGCCACCCGATACAACCTGACATCGCCGGCGACGACCGCCTCACCCAGCCCATGCCAGGTGCCCTCAGGGCTGGTCAGATGCGCGCCATACTTCCGCTCGAAGTCCGCGACGGCCTGCTCCCGCTCCGAGCGCTCCTCCACCACGGACGCAAGCCCCTCAATGACGACGTCCACACCGGTCAACGCACTCGTGCCGGTCGTCAGCACACAGTGACGATTCTCCTCAAGATTCCGCGCCTTGCGCTCCTCCCTGCCCGTGGTGAAGCACATACCACCCAGACTCCAGAACGCCAGCAACGGCGTCACATGAGGTCGACCGTCAGGCCTCACCGTGGAAAGCCAGAACACCTCCGCCTCACCGATGACCGCCAACGCCGACGCCCACGGCGTTGCCTGCGCGCCCGGAGACGAGAACGGCCCGAGCTCAACGTCCGGTTCACTGGCGAACATGTCACATCCTTCGATCGACGGGGACACGGCAGTCGGCCAGCCATGCCTTCCGGTCACGTACTACGTGTCGTCCTGAGGATGACCTGAACTCGCCAAGAAACTCATCGGTCCGCCCCGACCACGCAGGTCGGCAGCCACACAGGCCTCGGTGCGCCATCGCCGGAAGCGCGGGAAGCTCGTCCCGGCCAGAAAGCCGAAGCACGCACAGCCAGCCTGATCACGGACCTCACTGGGGGAGTGGGGGCGAACCCGAAGCGACTTCCACCCTGGTCAGCGCCCTGCTCTGGATCACAGAGTGATCCACCGGACACAGCCGGGGAGAAAACGATCGCCTCGCCGATCTCGGCGTGAAACGGTTGCCCCATGCCTCAACCGACCTTGCGCACCGAGCGTCTGCTGCTGGTGCCGCTGGCCGATCGGCATCTCGACCTGGAGGTCCACCTGGACTCCGACCTCGAGGTGCTGCGTTATCTCGACGCGAGGACGCCGACCAGGGACGAGGTGGCCGCGACCCATCAGCGGCGGATGGCCATGGCAGGCAAGGTATACGGGCTGGGCTTCTGGATGGCCCACCTCTCCGATGGAGGGGACGAAGGTGAGTTCGTCGGCCTCATGATGCTGCCGCCTGCGCATGGTCCCGATCAGCCCGACGACCCCACCGTCTGCGATCTGGGGTACCGGCTCGTCCGCCGGTACTGGCGGCAGGGCCTGGCCAGTGAAGCGTCCCGCGCCCTTCTGCGGCACGCCTTCGACACCGTCGGGCAGAGCCGTGTGATCGCGCAGACCATGGCCGCCAACGCCGGATCCATAGGAGTGATGCGAGCCATCGGCATGCGGTACGTGCGCACGTACCACCCGCAGTTCGACGATCCGCTGCCGGACGCGCACCTCGGCGAAGTCGAGTACGAGATGACTCGCGCCATGTGGGAGGAGACGCGCTGAGGCGGCACACGGCCTCTCTCCTCCATGGCGAGCGGCATACCCGGGCCCCCGCAGAAGAACGAAGCGCGGACACGTCCAGACCATCAGCCTGCCAGGTGAGGCGCCATGTCCTTGAGGTCCATAGGCCCAGCATCGAGGCGACAAGCAGCCTGGGCATCGTTGCCCCGCAGACCTGGCAGCTCACCCTCGAACGCCTCACCATCAGGGTCAGTGTGCCGAGGGCCGGGGGAGCGGCCTCGCTGGAGGCGGACGCGAACGGCGAGTACGTCCGGTCGCTCAGCTCGACGGGATACCCGTGCTCGTATTCTTCCAGGGCCTCCAGCGATGAGGAGTTCACCGTGACGAACGACCGTGACCACGGGGGAGAGGATCACGGCGGCCTGGACGTGGGCCCTGATTGCTTTCGGCGTGCGTTCACGATCCACTACGACCCCGACACCCCACCCGAACCTCGCGGCTGAAGATCGTTCCCGCCTACTCGACATCATCCACGACACCGTGGCGCTGCTCATCGGAGCGGCCACGGTCGCCGTGGAACGAGGCTGCTGTGACACCCGACCAGCGATGGCACACACCGGAGGACTCTTCCCCCATGGATCCCCTCACGTTCGATTACGAGAAGCTGCATGTGCGTGTGGACCGGGGGGTGTTCGAACTGTTCCAGCCGAACGACCTGACGACCACGCTCCGGATCCCGCTGCACTGGCTCGGGGTCCTGGTGCACTACAGGAAGCCGGGCAGACCCGGCGAACTGATCTTCGGCGCCGTGAATGATCCGCGCACCGCCCTCTACGGCACCGACCTGGCCTCCTTCGGGTACCGCTCCACCATGGCGGTCCGCGTGCCCTCCAGTGACGAGCCGTTGTTCCGCGCCTACTTCACCGAAGTGGCCGCGCACGCCGGCCGGCCGGTGATCTGACATGGAACCACTCGTCTCACCAGGCTTGCCCAACTGTCCGACCGCCCGATCGTGACGTAGCTCCGAGGCCGGCCATCCGACGGCCCTTCCCTCCAGCGGGGGAGATGTTGACCTCCACCGATCCGCTGTTTGGCTTCGAGGGCTTGGACGCTTTTGTGAACGCGCGCGTGCCCCAGGGCGCGCGGAACGACACAAGGCTGACCTGCACCTCATCGGGTCGGCTTTCTTCTTCGGCAGCTGGCTGCTGCTTGTGGCCGAGGGCGGTAACAGGCTCCGCTTCCGCTTTCGCGGCGACTTTTCCTAAGCTAATTCGACCAGGTCGGCCGCGTGACTACAGCGACATCGAGTCCCCTGAGGTCACGTTTGAGAGAAGACCATCCAACCCGAGTGGCACAAAACGCTCTGGATTGATGGAATACGGCGTACAGGATGCCGTTTCAGGAGGAGTGTCGCTGGTGGCGCGCAAAGCAGTGAAGGCAGGAATCTTCCTCGGGGTGGTGGGGATGGTCGTGGCGGGTGGCGTGTACCTCGCCATGCCTGATGACAAGCCGTTCACGGTTTACCAGTACCGCCAGATGTGCTCCAAGCCACGCGGCTTCAAGCAGGCCGCGCAGCGGGCGGCCGGCGGACCACGGCCGATTTTGGTGTACGGCCAATGGCCCGTTCCCGACTCCAACCCGACCAAGATGGACACCGCCGCGCTGAAGATCTGGGCACCGACCGACCCGTCGACAGTACAACTCGTCGCGTGCGTCGATCTGGTCGGGCAGGGCGACTTCGTCCAGCGCTGCGACTACCAGCCCGACAACTCGGGAATGCTCGGGCAGCCGCAAGCGAATGACAGGCCGTTCTCCTACAACCTGTTCAAGGGCAGATACGCCGTGACGATTTATGAGGCGCTCACCGGCAAACTACTAACGAAAACGGAAGTGACCGGGGTCGACTTCCGCCCAGACGTCCCAGATGGGAGCGCCGCCGAACCGTGTTCCCCGCACGCCATCGCCGACTCGACCGGAGAATACAAGAAGGTAGGTGAACCGACAATTGCCGACCTGCGCACAGTGATGGACCCGTACGTTCTCAGGTAAGCGACTGATAGCGAAAGCTGTCCCGTTACAGAACGCCATCTCGGCCAGACTGAACCAGGACCATGCAGTCAGGAGAGGTAAGAGTTGAGCAATGATAGAAACCAGACAGAATCCACCTTCTGTCTGGTTTAACCTGAAATCACACGAGAGGCCCCGCGCGGAGGAGGGCCGGCGCCACCTTGATCCTTTACCTGTGAGGTCATCGCCGCGGCGCGGAAGGCGCTGGCAGTGTTGCTCACCGAGCCGACTGCACATCGACGGAGGTCGCCCATGTCCGGAACCACCATGTCAACGAGCACGCGCGCCGTCGTGGAGGAGTTGCTCCGCCGGATCGGCGAAGGCGACCCTGAGCGGATCGCCGCCATCTACGCCGAGCACTGCGACTGGAAGCTGGACTGGCCCGAAGCGGAGCACGGCCGCGCCGCCACGCCCTGGATCCGGCACCGGTCCGGGCGCGCGGACGCCGCCGAGCACTACCGGCAGATCGCCGAGCACCACGTGCCCGAGAAGGTTGGCACGCAGGTGGAGCGCATCCTGGTGGACGGCGATGACGCGGTTGTGCTGGGCGAGATCCGACAGACGTCCCGATCCACCGGGCGCGCCTATCGGGCCCGGTTCGCCTTGCACCTCACGGTCGAGGACGGCCTGATCGTCCGGCACCACGTCTACGAGGACAGTCTTGCCGTCGCCCAGGCCTTCGTGCCCTGACCGGAACCAACCCGGTTCCGCCGACGACGGGGTTGGGCCAGACTGGTCCGATGGATGATCTCGCCCGGCCGCCCCGACTGGTGCCGCCCACGACGGCGGTGCGCGAGTCGTTCCTGGCCGGGGAGAGGGACGACCATCTGGCGAGCGGCGGCCCGGCGGACTGGCTGGACGAGGCCCATCGGGACTTCGAGGCGTTCGTGGCGAGTCGGCGCGGCGTGCAGGAGCGTTGGGGCGTCCCGTGCACGACGTTCTGGTACGTCTCGGGCGAGCACTACATCGGGACCCTGATCCTGCGGCATCGCCTGACGCCGGAGCTCGCCGAAGTCGGCGGGCATATCGGGTATCACGTCGTGTTGCCGTGGCGCAGGCAGGGCCACGCCACGCGGATGCTCGCGGCGGGATTGGCGGAATCCCGCCGGCTCGGTCTGGATCGGGTCCTGCTGACGTGCGCCGCCGGCAACGAGCCTTCCCGGCGGGTCATCCTCGCCAACGGTGGCGTGCACGACGGGCGCGCCCGCGGCGAGGATCGCTTCTGGATCGACCTCACCGCCGTTCATGCGACGCACTCCGCATGAACGGCTCTGGGTGCTGTTGCTCGCTAATGATCACGACCACCGCGTCCGAACTAGCGGCTCTGCATGCTGTTCTAGCGCGCTGCCGTCGATTTGTGCGTCCAACTTTTAACGAGACTCCATTCCCTGACCCGCCCCCTAGCTCCGGGATCGAATCGGACCTCTAAGCGAGGCTCCCGGGACCGACTGCGGTCCTCTTTCGTCGAGGCCCTGAAGGTAGCGGAGGGGTAGTCCGTAACGGCGAACCGCTTGGGGGTACGGGAACATCTACGTCCACATTCGCCGCAGTGGAAACGGTCACGCCGATGCCTGACCTTTGCGTCGTCGCTAACCGTGACCAGGAGCGACCCTGGACGGCTTTCACGGCCACGACGAAACGACAGTAAACCCCGCACCAGCACGTCATGGGCGATACAATAGACGCAACCCAATCGGGCTACTCTAGGAGCGAAATGAGCAATCAAGAGTGGTACAAGTCATCGTACAGCGGCGGCAACGGGGGCAACTGCCTCGAGCGTCGACGCTGGATCGGTCCCGTACAGGTCCGCGACTCCAAGGACCGGGCTCGCGGAATCCTGCAGTTCTCTCACCAGGCCTGGGCGCCGTTCGTGAAGAGCGTCGTCTGAGCCACGGGTAAGTCATCTGGCCCCTAGGCGATGCAGTTTATCGCCTAGGGGCGCACCTTCTGTGCGTGGCTCCATCCCAAGGACTTCCACCCACCCGAACAAATACGGGCCGCACTCCAGCGATTGCGGAACGCAACGCCTGCGCGTCCAACACCTTGGACATCCACCAAGGCCTGCTCGTCCATCAGCGGCGACACAGCCTGTCGGGAAGGCACGACCCCGACCGCACCCTCGGGATGACCGGCTGCACGGCGTCGGCGCGGGTGTCCCAATCCCGACTCGTCCGAGCGCGAGCGACACCACGGAAGATTGCCCCGCTCTCGGCGGGTCTGCCGGTTGGTCGATAATGAACATTATGTTAAGTAGAGCCTCTGATGATGCATCGGATGCACGATCGCTGTGCACCTCTCGGTTCGACGCTCCAGTAGTCGTTCACCAGCGCGAACAGCGGTGCGGCGAAGCTGGTGCGGGCAACTGGCCTCAGCTTGAAGCGCTGTCGGTGGTCGACAGCGCGGAAGGCATGTTCATCAAGCTCGGTGAAGACCTGGCGTCGGTCCCCCAGCCATTCGCCGCGATGATGCGGGAACATCTCGGCACCCGCCCGAACCTCCGAACCGCAGCAGCTGGCCGCAGCCCCTGGATGTTCCCAAGCAACCGCGCTGGCCAGCACATCCATCCGAGCACTTTGCTCCAACGAATCCAGGACCTCGGCATCAATGTCCAAGGCACCCGCAACACAGCCCTACGTGAGCTCGTCCCGAAGTGCCTGCTCCGGTCGCAGCTCAGCTACTTGGCCACAGCGACCAAGTCACACGGAAACACGCCGAGGCCGCCGCAGTTTACGCCGCCGAGGCAAAGAAGGGCCTGCGCCTGACCTGACCTGACTCGCGAGATAATCGGCGGCTCGATTCTCAGACAGGTCCGCATGCTCCATGATCAGCTGGCTACGATTCCCTAAGTGACCAGTATTGAAGGATCCGCACTCGGCACGCGCGCAGCGCACCATCTAGCCCGAACAGGGCTCTGGCGAATCGAGCCCGGGCTGACCGGCGTCGAGTTCTCCCGCATCGAGCAGGAGTTTGGCTTCGAGTTCTCTGACGACCATCGAGCATTCCTCGCAGCGGGGCTACCGACCGGCGCTCCTCCGCCGGAGCCCGGGGTGTTCCAGAGCGCGACACCCTGGCCCGACTGGCGCAACGGCGACCCCGATGAACTGCGCGAAAGGCTGAACTGGCCGGTGGATGGCGTGCTGTTCAGCGTTGAGCACGGCTATTGGCATGACACTTGGGGCGCACGGCCAGACGACCAGGCTGAAGCAATAACTAAAGCCCGCCAGAACCTCCACGAGGTCCCGCGCATGGTCCCTATTTTCAGCCACCGATACTTGCCAGCCGGACGAGGAACCTACGGACACCCGGTCTTGTCGATGCACCAGACGGACATCATCTACTACGGCATCGACCTTCACGACTACATCCGGCAAGAGTTCGCTGGATCGAGTCTGAGTATCGATGCAAATTGGACCCCGCCAGCAGTAGTCGCCTTCTGGCGAGACTTCCTCTGAACGGTCCCGCGCAAGTCTGGGGACTTGGAATACCGGCAGGTTGAATATCAGAGGTCCCCAGTAGACCGTCTGATGACGACCGTGGCCTACTCCAGGAGGCGTTCCGCGTCGTTGGGGATCCAAGGGAACGGGACGTCAGGCCAGTGGGCGGCGGACCACTCATCGAGGTCTACGGCGAGAACGGCGTCGATAAAGGCCTCGGGCGGCTGATAGCCGTGCTCGGTGATGTAGTGGGTGATCAGCGACGGAGCCGCGTAAGCGAGCCCGGGCGCGCCCGGGATCCGGACTTCCCCGTTTCCTTCCGGGCCCTCTCCCGGAGGACAAAGATCGCACTCATGCACCCCGAGACAGACGTTCATCCGTTGCAGCTTCTGGATGGCCTTCAGCTTCTCTGGGAACAGCCCGGGGACGGGACCGGTCGAGTACGGCCGGCCGACCTCCAGCCACCCAACGTTCAGGCGTACGTACGTCGGCCGGTACCAGAGGCCATAGAAACCGGACTCCCCATCCGTGAACGAGTCCTCGGCCAGGTAGTCGTACACGGTGAGATCTTCGAAGAACACCCCTGCATCATCGCCGCACGGCGTCCTCGAAGGCGATGCGGTTCGCCGAACCCTCAGACAGGTCCTGGGAATACAGGCCGACGGACGACTGGATGCTCTCCGTCGGAGGCCGTGAGCTGTCGGGTATTCGAACGGCGGCTTGAGACGGCCGATCGCTGGGCGCGATGATGCCGCCACGCCAGTCGTCGACGCCGGCGATCGCTCTGATGTCCGCTTCGGTCAGGTCCAACGCCATGGCGATCTCCTTGACGAGAGCGGGATGCGGGTTGAGTCGTCCGCTGCAAAGCATGGGGATGGTGAACATCCACCGCGCGGTCGCTTTCCACCCGCCATTCGGGTGTGCGAGCGGGCGCAAGGTTACGCCCACGGCATATCAGAGGGCGGTCGCGTCTCGAGCGCTGAGAATAGTGGCAGGTCGAATTGCAGAGGTCTTCAGTAGAGGTGATGTGGTTGGTGCCGGAAGGGTTCGTTCGTGCGTTGGACGTCTTCGAGGCGGTACTGACTGCGGTGCCGGCGGACCGGTGGCTGTCCCCCTCGCCGTGTGAGGGCTGGGCGGCGGTCGACGTGGCCGGGCATGTGACGGCCGGGCTGCTGGTGGTCGAGATGCGGGCCGCCGGGCGTCCGCTGCCCGAGGACGATCCGGATTGGCGCGAGGTCGCCGGTGCTGATCCGTTGGGGTCCTGGCGGCAGGTGCGCGCGCGGATGATGGCCGAGCTGACGCCCGAGGCGCTGGCGCGGCCGGTGCAGTTGGCTCTCGGGCTGGAGATGACGTTGTGTGAGTGGCTGGAGGGTTATCCGCTGGAGTTGCTCGTCCACGCGTGGGATCTGGCCGAGGCCACCGGGCAGTCGGTCGTCTTCGACGCCGATCTGGTGGGGCCCGCGCTGGCGACCGCGCGGCAGATGGCGCCTGCTGGTCGTGAGGCGGGCATGTTGGGTCCCGAGGCTTCTGTCTCCGAGGACGCCGACGATCAGGTGCGCCTGCTGGCCCTCTTCGGTCGCTCCCCCGCAGGTGCGTGAAACGAGCAGTATTCGTTACGGAGAGTGACTGTCGGTGGGCTTGGTTGGGCCTCTCCCCCGCTTCACCGACCTCCCCGGGGGGAAGCGATGCCGGGGCCGTGCTCGTCCAGCGGCTCGGCGCTCCCCCGGATATTTTGGTGCGCGGTTGGGCTTGTGCCGGTTAGGGTGCGGGGCATGCGTCGACGACATTGATCTTCACCTGAGGCGGGGCTCGCGCGGAGGCTGTACGGCTACGCGTTCCTCGAGGATTTCGTTCTTCTGTACCCGGTGTACGCGGTGCTGTTCGCCGAGACCGGGCTCTCCCCCGCCGCCGTTTCGTCGTTGTTCGTGATCTGGTCGGTCACGGCGTTCGCTCTGGAGCTGCCGTCCGGTTTGTGGGCGGATGTGTTCTCGCGGCGGTGGCTGCTGGTGGCCGCTCCCCTGCTGCCGGGCGCGGGTTTCGGGCTGTGGGCTTTCTTTCCTTCGTATCCGGCGTTCGCGGCTGGTTTCGTGCTGTGGGGCGCGGGGTCGGCGCTGCGTTCGGGGACGATGCAGGCGCTGGTGTACGAGGAGCTGCAGCGGGTCGGGGCGTCGGGCGCCTATGCGCGGTTGGTCGGGCGGTCTGAGGCGGTGTCGCTGCTGGCGGTGGTGGCCGCGTCGGCGGTGGCGTCGCCGGTGCTGGCGGTGTGGGGGTATCGGGGGCTGGGTGCGGCGAGTGTGGCAGCTTGCGTGGGCTGTGCGGTGGTGGGGTGGTTTCTGCCGGAGTCGCGGGGTGGCGGTGAGGGTGCGGAGGAGCCGTCGTTCGGGTCGGTGGTGCGTCAGGGGTGGGCGCAGGTGCGGGGTGAGCCGGCGGTGCGGCGGGCGCTGGTCCTGGTGGTGGTGCTGGAGGGTGTGACGGCGCTGGATGAGTATGTGCCGTTGCTGGTGCGGTCGACGGGTGTGGCGGCGTCGGTGGTGCCGTTGCTGGTGATGGTGGTGACGGTGGGTGATGCGGTGGGGGGTTGGGCGGCGGGGCGGGGTGTGCGGTGGCTGGCGCCGGTGCTCGGGGTGGGTGCGGTGTGCCTGGCGGTGGGGTCGTGGGGTGGTCGGCCGGGTGGGCTGGTGCTGGTGGCGGTGGCGTTCGGGGTGTTCCGGCGGGAGATGGCGGCGGCGGACGCGGGGTTGCAGGAGCGGGTGGGTGATGGGGCGCGGGCGACGGTGACGTCGGTGGCGGGGTTCGGGGCGGAGGCGGTGGCGGTTCTGGTGTTCGCGGGGTATGCGCTGGGGTCGCGGTGGGCTGGTGCGGGGGTGTTGATGGGGGTGGCGGCGGTGCCGTATGTGGTGGTGGCGGTCGTGCTGGGGTTGGGGGCGCGGCGGGGCGGCGTACATCCGGAGTCGTAGGCGGCGGGTGGCCGGTACGCGAAAGGCGCAGGGCGGTTGAACGCTCTCGCCGGATTCGTGGGCGGTGGGTGCGGGCCGAGGATCGTGGGGTCGTTGCGGATCGATTCTTGGAGCGTGCGCTGATGGGTGGGGACGCGCTGGTTCTGGCGCGGGTGCAGTTCGCGTTGACGGCCGGCACGCATTTTCTGTTCGTGGCGCTGACGCTGGGGTTGGCGACGCTGGTGGCGTTGACGCAGACGCGGGCGACGGTGTCGGGCAGTCCGGTGCATGCGCGGATGGTGCGGTTCTGGGGGCAGTTGTATGTCATCAACTATGCGGTGGGGATCGTCACCGGGTTGGTGATGGAGTTCCAGTTCGGGTTGAACTGGTCGGGGCTGTCGCGGGTGACGGGGAACGTGTTCGGGGTGCCGCTGGCGCTGGAGACGATCGTGGCGTTCTTCGTGGAGTCGACGTTCCTGGGGTTGTGGATTTTCGGGTGGGATCGGCTGAACCGGTGGGTGCATCTGGCGCTGATCTGGGTGGTGACGTTGACGGCGTATCTGTCGGCGTACTTCGTGCTGGTGGCGAACGGGTGGCTGCAGCGTCCGGTGGGGTTCGTGATGGTGGACGGTGTGGCGCGGCTGGACGATGCGGGGGCGCTGCTGACGAATCCGACGGCGTTGCTGGCGTTCTTCCATGTGCTGTTCGGGGGGTTGCTGACGGCGGGGTTCTTCATGGCGGGGGTGAGTGGTTTTCACCTGCTGCGACGGACGGCGGAGGTGGAGTTCTTCCGGCGGTCGATGCGGATCGGGTTGCTGACGGTGATGGTGTCGGTGATGCCGGTGGTGGTTTTCGGTGGGACGCAGTTCCAGTACGCGCAGCCGACGAAGACGGGCGGGCACAAGGCGGCGGCCGCGGTGGCGGATTTCACGGCGCGGTTCGGGCCGGACGACTATCGGCCGCCGGTGCTGGCGGGGGTCGGTGAGGGGCTGATGGTGACGATGTGGTTGCTGATGCTTCTGGTGGCGTTGGTGGCGCTGGTGAAGTTCCCGTTCGGTGGGTGGCTGGTGCGGGGGCGGGTGTTCCACGTGCTGATGATCGTGGCGGTGCCGCTGCCGTATGTGGCGATGGTGTCGGGGTGGGTGTTCCGTGAGGTGGGGCGGCAGCCGTGGATGGTGTACGGGGTGCTGAAGACGCGGGACGCGCTGTCGCCGGGGGTGGGGTCGGGGGCGATCACGGTGTCGTTCGTGGCGTTCTCGGTGCTGTTCGGGGTGCTGTTCGGGGTGAACGCGTGGCTGCTGGCGCGGTTCGCGCGGCGGGGTCCGGAGGGGGCGGGGCTGGGTGCCCCTCCCCCGGCGGAGCCGGCCGCGCCGGTGATGAGCCCGACGTTCTGACAGGAGCCTGGTGATGGATTCTCTCGCGGTGGTGTTGCTGGCGGTGTTCTCGGCCGGGTATCTGGTGCTGGCCGGTGCCGATGTCGGGGTGGGGATGCTGCTGCCGTGGCTGGGGCGGGATCAGCGGGAGCGGCGGCTGGTGATCGCGTCGTTCGCGCCGTTCTTCCTGGGCAACGAGGTGTGGCTGGTGGCGGCGGCGGGTCTGGTGGCGGGTGCGTTCCCGGGGCTGGAGCACGGGTTGCTGGAGGAGTTGTATCCGCTGTTCGCGGTGCTGCTGTTCGGGTGGGTCGTGCGGGACATGGGGTTGTGGCTGCGGGGCCGGGTGGACGCGGCGGGGTGGCGTGGCGGGTGTGACGCGGCGGTGGTGGCGGGGAGTTGGGCGCTGGCGCTGGCGTGGGGTTCGGTGCTGGGTTCGGTGCTGGCCGGTGGCGGGATGGGTGTGGGGAGTGTCGCGGGGTTGCCGTTGGCGGTGTTGTTCGCCTGGCATGGTGCGGGGTTCGCGCGGTGGCGGCTGCCGGTGGGGTTGGCGGGGCGTGCGGGGCGGGTTCCGGCCCGGTACGGGTTGTCGGCGCTGGTGATGGCGGGGGCGCCGGTGGTGGCCGGGGTGCAGGTGGAGTGGTCGCGGGTGGTGGCCGAGGGTGCGGGGCTGACGGTGACGGCGGTGGTGACGGTGGTGGTGCTGCCGCTGTTGCTGGCGTCGCAGGCGCTGGTGTGGTGGACGTTCCGGGGGCGTGTGGAGTCGCCCTCGTACCTGTAGGCGGTCGGGGTGAGGGGTGTCGAGCGGCGTCTGCTGCGGTTGGTTCCTGGCCGGGTGATGGTGCTGCTGGGGGTGCTGGCGGCGGGTCAGGGTGTGCTGCTGGTGGTGCAGGCGGAGTTGCTGGTGCGGGCGGTGGCGGGTCTGGATGCGGGCCCGTTGCCGTGGGTCGCGGTGGCGGTTGCGGGGCGGGCGTTGCTGGCGTGGGCGGTTGCGCTGGTGGCGGGCCGGGCGGCGGCGCGGGTGAAGCGGGGGCTGCGGGGTGAGCTGCTGGGGCGGGCCGCGGGTGATGCGGGCGGGCGGGTGACGTTGCTGACCCGGGGGTTGGACGCGGTCGATCCGTTCTTCACCGGTTATGTGCCGCAGGTGGTGGCGGCGTGTGCGGTGCCGGTGGTGGTGCTGGTGCGGCTGGTGGCGGCGGATTGGGCGTCGGCGCTGGTGGTGGTGGTGACGGTTCCGCTGGTGCCGGTGTTCGGTGCTCTGGTGGGGATGCGGACGGCGGCGTTGACGGGGCGGCAGTGGGGGCTGCTGCACCGGTTGGGCGGGCATTTCCGGGACGTGGTGGCGGGGCTCGGGACGTTGCGGGCGTTCGGGCGGACCGGTCATCAGTCGGTGGTGGTGCGGGAGCTGGCGGGTGAGCATCGGCGGGCGAGTGTGCGGGCGCTGCGGGTGGCGTTCCTGTCGTCGCTGGTGCTGGAGCTGGTGTGCGCGTTGTCGGTGGCTTTGGTGGCGGTTCCGGTGGGGTTGCGATTGCTGGGCGGGGAGATGGTGCTGGCGACGGGTCTGCTGGTGCTGGTGCTGACGCCCGAGGTGTATCTGCCGTTGCGGGCGCTGGGGCAGCGTTTCCACGCGAGTGCGGAGGGGGTGGCGGCGGCGCGGGAGGTGTTCGCGGTGCTGGACGCGCCGGCGGTTTCGGGGGGCGGGGGCCGGGTCGTGGTGGGTGAGCGGGCTCCGGAGATCGTGCTGGAGGAGGTGACGGTGCGGTATCCGGGTGCGGCGGAGGCGGCGTTGGACCGGGTGTCGCTGCGGGTGGGGCCGGGTGAGCGGGTGGCGGTGACGGGGCCGTCGGGGGCGGGCAAGTCGACGCTGCTGCTGGTGCTGGCGGGGCTGGTGTCCCCCGATTCGGTGCGGGTGCTGGTCGACGGGGTGGATCTCGCGGAGCTGGAGGCGGGGGCGTGGCGGGCGCGGGTGGGGTGGGTGCCGCAGCGGCCGCATCTGTTCGCGGCGTCGGTGGCCGACAACGTCCGGCTGGGTGATCCGGGCGCGGGGGTGGAGCGGGTGCGGGAGGCGGTGCGGGCGGCCGCGGCGGATTTCGTCGAGGATCTGCCGGAGGGGTTGGCGACGGTGCTGGGTGAGGGCGGTGCGGGGTTGTCGGCGGGGCAGCGGCAGCGGGTGGCGATCGCGCGGGCGTTCCTGTCGGGTGGGCCGGTGATGCTGCTGGACGAGCCGACGGCGCGGCTGGATCTGCACAGTGAGCGGGTGCTGGTGGATGCGGCGGTGCGGTTGCTGGCGGGGCGGACGGCGGTGCTGGTGGCGCATCGTCCGGCGTTGCTGCGGGCGGTGGACCGGGTGGTGCGGTTGGAGGGCGGCCGGGTGTGCGCGGGGGCCGGTGGGCGTGTCGGTGGGGTGGCGGCGTGAGGGGCGTGTCGGGGGTGTGGGGCGCGGTGCGTCCGCACGCGGTGCGGCTGGTGGCGGCGGGCGTGGCGGGTGCGGCGGCGGAGCTGTGCGGGCTGGGGTTGATCGCGGCGGCGGCGTGGCTGATCGCGCGGGCGTCGCAGCGTCCGGAGCTGGCGGCGTTGTCGGTGGCGGTGGTGGCGGTGCGGGGGTTCGCGCTGGCGAAGGGGTCGCTGCGGTATGTGGAGCGGCTGGCGGGACATGACGCGGCGTTGCGGGCGCTGGCGGAGTTGCGGGGCCGGGTGTTCGACGCGTTGGCTGCGGCGCGTCCGGGGGCGCGGCGGGTGCGTGACGGTGATGCGCTGACGCGGATGGTGTCGGATGTGGACGCCGTGCAGGATCTGCTGCTGCGGTGTGTGCTGCCGGTGGCGGGGTCGGTGGTGTGCGGGGCCGCGGGGGTGGCGGTGTGTGCGCTGGTGGAGGCGTCGGCGGCGGTGGTGCTGGCGGTGGGTCTGCTGGTGGCGGGGGTGGTGCTGCCGGGGGTGGCGGCGGTGGCCGGGGGGCGTGCGGCGGCGCGGATGGCGGACGGGCGTGAGGTGTTGGCGGTGCGGGCGCTGGATGTGCTGGAGGGTGGGCGGGATCTGGCGATGTTCGGGGCGTCCGAGCGGTTCGCCGAGCGGGCGCGGGAGGCGGTGCGGGGGCTGGAGCGGGCGGAGCGGTCGGCGGCGCGGGTGGCGGCGGTGGTGGCGGCGGCGGGTTTCGTGGTGCAGGGCGTGACGGTCGCGGGGGTGGCGTGGGCGGGGTTGCGTGCGGGTGTGGACGAGGTGGGTGCGGCGGTGGTGGCGTTGACGGCGCTGGTGGCGGTGGAGTCGGTGCTGCCGTTGGCGGGTGCGGCGCAGCGGTTGCGGGAGGTGGCGCCTGCGGTGGGCCGGGTCGGGGCGGTGCTGGCCTCTCCCCCGGCGTCGTGTCCGGCGCGTCCGGTGGTGGTGCCGCGGGGTCCGCTCGGGGTGGAGTTGCTGGGGGTGCGGGTCGCCTTTGGGGAGGGGGTGGCTCTGGACGGGGTGGATCTGCGGGTGGAGCGGGGTCGGCGGGTCGCGGTGGTGGGGGCGAGCGGTGCGGGCAAGAGCACGCTGCTGGCGGCGGTGTCGGGGGATGTGCCGGTGGCGGCGGGTGCGGTGCTGCTCGGTGGGCGGGACGTGGGGGTGTATGCGCCCGGGGATGTGCGGGAGGCGGTGCGGGGGCTGGCGCAGGACGCGCACGTGTTCGCGGCGTCGGTGCGGCCGAATGTGCTGCTGGCGCGTCCGGACGCGGATGAGGAGCGGTTGTGGGCGGCGGCGGAGCGGGCGCGGTTCGCCGAGGTGGTGCGGGCGTTGCCGGACGGGTGGGACACGGTGGTGGGGGCGGGTGGGCGCGGTCTGTCGGGCGGGCAGCGGCAGCGGCTGCTGCTGGCGCGGGCGCTGCTGGCCGATCCGCCGGTGCTGGTGCTGGACGAGCCGACGGAGGGGTTGGATCCCGCGGCGGCGGACGCGGTGACGCGCGAGCTGCTGGAGGCGCCGGGGGGCGGGACGCTGCTGCTGGTGACGCATCGGTTGGCGGCGCTGGGTGCGGCCGACGAGGTGGTGGTGCTGGATCGGGGGCGGGTGGTGCAGCGGGGTCGGCATGAGGAGTTGCTGGCGGTGCCGGGGGCTTACCGCGATCTGTGGGAGGCGGAGGTTCTGGCCGCTCGGGCGGCGGCGTGATGGCGGGTGTGGTGGAGGGCTTGGGCGAGGGCGGCGATGGCGTCGGTGATGGCTGAGGTGGGGACGGCGGCGTAGCCGAGGACGAGCCCGGGCGGGTGGGGGCGTTGTGCGTGCCATGACAGCGGGTGGGTTTTGACGCCGTGTTCCAGAGCGGCGGCGGCGAGGGCGGTGTCGCGGAGGGCGCCTGGAGGGTCATCGGGGAAGGTGATGGTCAGGTGCAGTCCGGCGGCGGCGCCGTGGACGGCGGCGGTGGGCAGGTGCGCGGCGATGGCCTGGATCATCGTGTCGCGGCGTCGGCGGTGGCGGCGGCGCAGGAGCCGCAGGATGCGTTCCATCTCGCCGGAGTTCATGAGTTCGGCGAGGACGAGTTGCGGGAGGGCGGCGTTGCCGAGGTCGGCGAAGCGTTTCTCGGCGATGACGGCGTCCAGGTGCGGGGGCGGGGGCAGGATCCAGCCGGTGCGCAGTGCGGGGGCGAGGAGTTTGGAGACGCTGCCGAGGTAGAAGGCGCGGTCGGTGAGCATGGAGCGCAGGGCGGGGACGGGGGGCCGGTCGTAGCGGTGTTCGGCGTCGTAGTCGTCTTCGATGATCAGGCCGCCTTCGGCGGCCCAGCGTGTGAGGTCGCGGCGGCGGTCGCCGCTGAGGACGGCGCCGGTGGGGAACTGGTGGGCGGGGGTGAGCAGGACGGCGGGGGCGCCGGTGGCGTGGAGGCGGTCGACGCGGATGCCGGCGGTGTCGACGGGGACGGGTGGGGTGGCCATCCCCCAGTGCGCCAGGTGCTGGCGGACGCCGAGGGAGCCGGGGTCCTCCACGGCGATCCGGTCGATGCCTTCGCGGGTGAGGACGCGGGCGACGAGGCCGAGGGCCTGGGCGGTGCCGGCGACGACGACGATGCTGCCGGGGTCGGCGGTGATGCCGCGGTAGCGGGCGAGCCAGGCGGCGACGGCGGTGCGCAGGGCGGGGGTGCCGCGCGGGTCGCCGTAGCCGAGTCCGGCGGCGGGCAGGTCGCGCAGGACGGTGCGTTCGGCGCGCTGCCAGGCCGCGCGGGGGAAGGCGGCGAGGTCGGGCAGGCCGGGTGACAGGTCGATGCGGGCGGGCAGGTCGCGCAGGGTGTCGAAGATGTCGGGGCCTGGGTGCGTGGGGAACGGGGCGGGCAGCGCCGGGGCTGGAACGGTGGTCACCCGAGTGGGGTGTTCGGGTGGAGGTGCTGGGGTGAGGGGGGCCGCGACGACGATGGTGCCGGCTCGGCCGCGTCCGGCGAGGTGGCCTTCGTCGGCCAGGCGCTGGTAGGCCTCGGTGACCGCGCCGCGGGAGACGCGCAGTTCGGCGGCCAGGACGCGGGTGGCGGGCAGGCGGGTTCCGACGGGCAGGCGGCCGTCGGCGACGGCGTCGCGGAGGCGTCCGGCGAGCCAGTCGGCGAGCCCGCCGGGCGGGGCGTCGGCGGGGTCGAGGTGCAGGAAGTCCGACCCTGGCGTTACGGACCTGTTCGGTTCGTCGTCTTTGGACCTGTTCACTGGGCCATTGTGCGGCCACGGTGGTCGCATGGAAACCACGATGACGGACGGTCCCGGCGGCTACGTGCACGGGTACTCGGGACGGGAGGCGCGGCGGCTCGGCGACCAGGCCGACGCTCTGGCCGCGTTGGTGCACGACGGGACGGCCTATCCGGCGGGCAGCCGGGTGCTGGAGGCCGGCTGCGGGGTGGGGGCGCAGACGGTGCATCTGGTGGCGCGCTCCCCCGGTGCGCGCCTGACCGCGGTGGACCTTTCGCGGGAGTCGCTGGAGCAGGCCCGTGCCCGCGTCGAGGGGTCCTTTCCCGCGGCGGGGGTGCGGTGGCGGTGCGCGGACCTGCGGGACCTGCCGTTCGGCGACGCGGAGTTCGACCACGTGTTCGTGTGCTTCGTGCTGGAGCATCTGCCCGATCCGCGCGCCGTGCTGGCGGGTCTGCGGCGGGTGCTGCGGCCCGGGGGGACCCTCACGGCCGTCGAGGGCGACCACGGGTCGGCGTTCTTCCACCCTGACAGCGCCCACGCGCGCGCCGCGATCGCCCATCAGGTCGCGTTGCAGGCCGCGGCGGGCGGCGACGCGCTGCTCGGGCGGCGGCTGGGGCCGCTGCTGGCCGAGGCCGGGTACGCGCGGGTCGGCGTGGTCCCGCGGACCGTGTACGCCGACCGGGCGCGGCCCGGCCTGCGGCGGGCCTTCACCCGCGACACCTTCACCGCGATGATCGAGTCGGTGCGCGGGGAGGCCGTCGCGGCGGGGCTGGCCACCCCGGCCGACTTCGACCGGGGGGTCGCCGACCTGCACCGCGCCGCGGACGCCGACGGAACGTTCCACTACACGTTCTTCAAGGCCACCGCCGTGAACCCGGGGTGAGAGCCGCCCCTGGGGACGGGGCCAGAGGGCGGGCCGGTCAGTTGTCGGGCAGGAGCGGGCCGAGGGGGCCGAGGTCGAGGTTGAGGTCGTGGTCGTCCAGGTCGAAGTGGTCCTTGAGGCGGGTCATCGCCTCGTCCAGGCGCATCAGCGCCAGCCCGAGGTCCTCGATCTGCTGGTCGGTGAGGTCGCCGCCCTCGGCGCGGCGCAGCGCCTGCCGCTCCATGAGCTGCCGGATCAGTTCGACCAGGGTCAGCACCAGCTTCACCAGGTCCCGCTCGACCGTCTCGGGGTCGGAGCGCAGCCGCTGCATCGTGCGCGAGGACCGCTCCCGCAGGTCCGCCTCCCGCACCGGCGCGGCGCGCACCGGGGCGTCCCCGTGGGAGGCTCCGGCGGAGGTCCCCGGGGAGGACGATTCGGTGCGGCCGGCCAGGATGTCGTCGGTGAAGGGGTCGCCGACGGCGGGGTCGTGCACCGACACCTCCCCGCTGACCGGGTCGCGGCTCCCCCGCTCGCGGTCGCCGCGCGCGGAGGGCCCGGCGCCGGTCGGGCCGGGGGGCCGATGGTCGGGTCGGGTCACGGTCGCTCCTCCTCGGGCAGCAGCTCGTCGCGGACGGAGGTGATCAGCGCCCGCAGGGACACCTCCACCAGGTCCACGCCCGCGATCGAGATGACCAGGTCGCCGGTGATGACGACGCCGCCCGCCAGCAGGCGGTCCAGCAGGTCGACCAGCGCGATCCGCTCCATCGGGGCGTCGCGGCCCTGGTCCAGGAGGGCCGTCACGCCGCCCCCGGCTCGATGAAGGAGTAGGGCGGCCAGGGCCCCGTCACCTCCACCTCGATGCCCGCCAGCCTCTGGTCGGCGGCCCGCGCCACCGCCAGGAACCCCTCCACCTGCTCCTCGTCCAGCAGGTAGGCGACGTTGAGGATCTGGGTGCCCGCCCGGCCCGACAGGCGCGGGTCCTGCGGCGGGTGGTGCCGGGACGCCACGGCGTGGTCGGCGAGTTCGGCGTGCACCGCGTCGGCCTGCTCGCCGACCCGGCGGCCGGCGTCGGCGCGGCGGCGGCGCTCCTGCTGCCGGCGCCGCAGGTACGCCGCTCCCGGCCCGGCGGGGGCCGCGCCCTCCGTGTCCTCCGCGTCCTGGCGGGGGCCGGTGAGGGGCTCGGCGCCCGGCGCGAGCCCCCCACCGGGGTCGGGGCCGTCGCGGCCGGTGTCGCCGCGCAGCAGTTCAGGGTCGGCGTAGGCCTTCACGCCCCACTCCGAGCGGCCGTCGATGAGGTCGAGGACCTCGGTGAACCGGCCGCCCTCGTCGGTGAGGACCTCGGCGACGCGGGCGTCGTCGCGGTAGATGGTCGCGATGCGCACCGGCGCGGTCGGGGCGGCGTGCGCGGCCCGGTCCACCACGTCGTGGTGGGCGCGGGCGGTGGCCTCCAGCCACTGCAGGTCCTCCAGGTTGGCGCGCAGCGCCGCCTCGCCGTACTCGTCGAGCCGGACGGTGCTGACCAGGGCGGTCAGTCCTGCCGCGACCACGCCGCGCACGGGCGCGCCGGCCACCCCGGAAGCGTCGCGCAGCGCGGCCGGGTCCAGGCCGCGCGCGACTCCGTACAGGTAGACGCCGGTGCCGGCCGGGTCGGCGGCGTGGTCGCCGGCGGTCCGGCCGGCGAACCCGGGGGCGGTCATGATGAGGGCTCCTTTCCGTCTCCGGTCCGTTCGGCGGCGCCGTCGGCGCCGGCCTCGAGGGCGGCCAGGCGCTCGCGCAGCCGCCGGTTCTCCTCCAGCAGCTCGCGGTCGCCCTGGCCGTCCACCTCCTTCTGCCGGGCCTTGGACGACAGCGACGGGTCGTGCTCCCACCAGTCGATGCCCATTTCCTTGGCCCGGTCCACCGACGCCACCAGCAGCCGAAGCTTGATCGTCAGCAGTTCGATGTCCAGCAGGTTCACCCGGACGTCCCCGACGATCACGATCCCCTTGTCGAGGATGCGTTCCAGCAGGTCGGCCAGGTTGGCGCCCTGCCGCTCCCCGGCCACCGACCGCGCCGGCGAGCGCTGGCCGGTCCAGGAGATCTCACTCACAGCCGCTCAGTTCCTCTCCACTCGTCCGCGGGAGTAGCGGCCGGCGCGCCGGTAGCTCACCAGCTCCCCGTCGGCGTCCACCTCGGTGTCGTAGACCGCGAGGATGTCCGCCGAGTCGGGGATGCGGTGGGTCTCCACGACCTCCACCTTGACGCGCCAGCCCTCCTCCGTGCGCTCCATTCCCACGACGCTCTCGGCCCTGCGGCCGGTCATCGCCGTCACGTGCTCCACCGCCATCGCGGCGGCCTTGGACGCGGACAACATCACCGGCCTCCTAGCCGCCCGGCTGGTAGCCGCGGGCGCGGCCCTCGTTCAAGCGGCGGATCAGCTCCTCCTCGCGCTCGGCGGCCTCCTCCTCGGTGATCTCGCCGGCGGCGGCCTCGTCTGCCACCTGCTGCATCTCCGCGGCGATGCGCCCCGGGTCGTACAGCTGCGCCTCGGCCTGCTCGGTCAGGGTCTCGGCCAGCCACATCACGCCCTTGACGGGCGCGAGGGGGGCCGTGACCAGACCGGTGAAGAATCCCATCGCCTGTCACGCCTCCGGAACGAAGTCGTAGGGCGGCAGCGGCCCGATGAGCCGGATGCGGATCCGGTCGCCGTGCTGCTGCCCCAGCTTCTCCACGGCCTCCTCGAACGCGGCGCGGCGGTCGGCGCGGACCAGGAAGGAGGCGTCCAGGACGTCCTCCTCGCGGGCCGGGGTCTTGCGCGTGAACGCCTCGGCCGCCGAGGCCGCCCCGTCCAGCAGGACCTGCTCGTCGCTCTCCCGGAGCCGCTGCATCGACTGCGCGATCAGCTCGCCGAGCCGGACGCGGTCGTAGTAGACGGCGTCGGCGGCGTCGGCCGGGACCTCCCGCAGCCGCTGCGCCAGCTCGGCGACCTCCGGGTCGTTCTGCATGATCTCCCGCAGCACCGCGTCCTCGACGTAGGTGCCCTTGACGCGCAGTTCGACCCGGCCGTCCAGCTGGTCCAGGACCTGCGCGAAACGCTCGGAGTTGTCGGCCAGCAGTTCCTTCTCCACCGCGCCGCGGTCGGCCAGCGCGGCCCCGAACCGGAACGGCAGGACCACGGTGCCGGCGTCGACCAGCGCGTTGAGGACCCGCTGGTGCGCGACCAGGTCGGCGCGCTCGCCCAGGGCGCGGTCGGCCGGCAGGTCGCTGACGACGGCGGCGGCCGTGCCCCCGTCCTCCACCAGCGACACCGGCCGGTCGTCCAGCCCGGCCAGGTCCGGTGGCAGCGCCACGCCCGACCGGGTCACCCCGTACACGTACTGCGGGATCCGGTCCCCGGCCTCAGAGCCGCCGGGGGTCTGAGGCGTGCTCATTCTTCCTCGTCCTCCTTCTTGCGCGACGAGCGGCGCCGCGCGGGTTCCTTGTCCTCTTCCTCGTCGGAGTCGCCGCCGAAGGTCTCCTTCAGCCGCTCCTGGGCCCCCTCCAGGGCACCGCGCGTCTTCTTCTTCGCGCCCGACTCCTGCATTCCGCCAACGAACTCCGGCAGGCCCTGCGAGGTGCCGTCGTGAGCGATGTCCAGACGGTTCACCGCCTCGGCGAACCGCAGGTAGGTGTCGACGCTGGCGACCACGATCCGCACGTCGATCGTGAGGATCTCGATTCCCACCAGCGAGACCCGCGCGTACAGGTCGATGACCAGACCCTTCTCCAGGATCAGGTCGACGACGTCGGCGAGCCCGCTGCCGGAACCGCCGCGCTGCACGACATTGCTGCCCGAAGTCTGCTGGGCGACCGGCCCAGTCATGTGATCGCTCCTTCTCGGGGTTGACCCGTTTGGGGGTGAAGCATGAACCCCGGTGTACCCGTCTCGGTCTGCCTAAACAGGAGAACCGTTTCCGGTTATGTGCTGGTCAAGGCGAAATGTCCGTCCAGACATGCGCGACGCCCCCGCAGAACCGGGTTCTGCGGGGGCGTCGCCCTCGTCGAAAGACTCGCGAAACGCCGGGGTCAGCGCTTGCGGGCGGAGAGGCGCCCGACGACGATCCCGGCGACGGCCGCGCCCGCCACCGGCACCGCCCTCAGGAACCGTCCCAGCGTGAGCAGCTTGGCCACGCCCGCCACACGGCCGGGCAGCGCCGCCACCTGGCCGCCGGCCCGCGCCACCCCGGTCCCCGCCGTCTTCGCCGCGCCCTGCGCGGTGCCCTGGGCGCTCTGCGCCGCGCCCTTGGCGGTACCCGCGGTGCTCTTCGCACCGCTGTTGGCCGTGCCCTTCGCTGTGTCCTTGGTGCTCTTGGCGCTGTCCTTGGTGCCCTTGGCGGTGCTCTTCGCGCCCGTGCCGGCGGCCTCGGCCGTGCCCGCCGCCTTGCCCGCCGCCCTGCTGACGTTCTTGCTCGCTTGTCCGGACCCGTTGCCCGGGACCGAGGGGGTCTCCATCATCCGTCCTTCCGTCGGGGGGATCTGCCTGCCGAACCGGCGGGGCGCCGCACCGGGCGCGGCGCCCCGCCGGCGAAGAATCGCGTTCGTCGGCCGTACCGCGGCGTACCCCACCCGGCCACCGCAAACATGCGAGCCGCCCCCGCGCCGCCCGGCGCGGCAGGCCCCGCATACGGCGGGCGGCCGCCGCCGACGGTTGGAACCCTCGCTCCGGGTATGCCGCACCCCATGCCACCCGATGAGCCGCCGGGCGCGCCGGGACCACGGCCGCGACCCGGCCCCGCCCGGCGTGCCGCCGAGCCGCTGGCCTGGTGGACGGCGCTGCTGGCGGTGTACCTGGCCCTGGTGTCGGCCATCTCCCTCACCGAGATCACCGTCGGGGCCCTCGCTGCCGCCGCGGGCGCCGCCGCCGCCGTCGCCGCGCGCCGGGTCCTGCTCGCCACCGGCGGCGCCCGCCCGCCCGAAGACCGCGGCCCCTCCCCCGCCGTCCCGCCCGCCCGCCTCCTCCCGCCCCTGGCCCGGCTGCCCGCCCAGGTCGTCGCCGACACCGCCCGCATCACCGCGCGCGGCGCGTCCGGCGGGGACTGGACGACGCTGGCCTGCCCGCCCGGCCCCGCCGGCCGCGCCGCCGCGACCCTGCTGATGTCGGCCTCCCCCGGCGCCTACGTCGGCGGCGTCGACCCCGAACGCGCGCTGCTGCGCGTGCACCGCCTGACCGGTCCGTCGCCGTTCGAGCGGAGCCTGCGGCGCGCCGGGCTCGTCGACGACCCCCGGCACCGCGCCGCCCACGGCTCCCCGCCCGCCGGAGGCGACCGGGGAGGCGACCGGTGACGACCGACGTCGCGGGCACCGCGATCCCCGCCCTCGTCCTCATGATCGGCGCGCTGCCGCCGGTGCTGCTGGCCACGCTGCGCGGCCGGCCCGCCGGGCGGCTGGCCGGGCTGATCGTCACCGGCCCGCTGGTCACCCTCGCGCTGCTGCTGCTGTCCGCCGCCTACGGCCGGCCCGCCTACCTCGACGTCGCCCTGGTCCTGGCGCTGCTGTCGTTCGCCGGGTCCCTGGTGTTCGCCCGGTTCCTGAGCCGGACCCTGTGAAAGGGGAGCCCCGATGAGCCTGAACCTGCTCGCCGACGCGCTGACCTGGGCCGGAACCGCCCTCGCCGTCGCCGCCGGGCTGCGGCTGCCCTTCACCCGCGGCGCCGCCGCCCGCCTGCACGCCGTCGCGCCCGTCACCGTCCTGGCCGCGCCGCTGCTCATCGCCGGGCTGGCGCTGCGGCCCTGGTCGTCCTGGCACGACGTCGCCAAACTCGCCGTCATCGCCGTCCTGCTCGCCGCGACCGGCCCCGCCACGATCAGCACCGCCGGGCAGGCCGTCCAACGCGCCGGCCGGACGGAGTGACTCGCCGTGACCACCGTCCTCACCGCCCCAGCGCCCGCGCTGGTGGCCGCCGCGCCGGACGCGCTGTCCGGGCCGCTGTCCGACGCCCTCATCGCCGTCTCCCTCGCCCTGGCCGCGCTGATGGCCACCGCCGTCGTCCTGACCCGCGACCCCGTCCGCCAGGCGATCGTGCTGTCGGGCTACGGGATGGTCCTCGGCCTGCTGTTCCTCGTCCTGCAGGCCCCCGACGTCGCGATGTCCCAGATCGGCGTCGGGACCGTCCTCGTGCCGCTGCTGGTCGTGCTGGCACTGCACGCCACCCGCCGCTACCGCGACAACGGAAACGGCGGGAACGGCGGGAACGGCGAGCGCGGAACAGAAGCCGGGGAGAGCCACGGCCGCGGCGGCGGGCGGACGCGCCGGTGAGGCCCCGCACCCGCGTCTCGCTGTTCGCCGCCGGCGCCGCCGGGACCGCCGCCCTGTTCACCGCCGGGACGCTCGGCCTGCCCGCCTTCGGCGGCCCCCTGCACCCCTACTCCGACCGCGCCGTCCACCAGGCCCTGCGGCGCGGCACCTCCAACGCCGTCTCCTCCGTCAACTTCGACCAGCGCGCCTTCGACACCCTCGGCGAGGAGCTCATCCTGCTGTCGGCCGCGCTCGCCGCCGTGGCGCTGCTGCGCGTCGTGCGCAGCGAGGACGAGAGCGACGGCGCCACCCACCGGCACGGGCCCGCCGAGGTCTCCGACGCGCTGCGCGTCGTCGGCCACCTCCTGCTCCCCTTCACCCTGCTCACCGGCGTCTACATCGTCGCCCACGGCGCCCAGTCACCCGGCGGCGGCTTCCAGGGCGGCGTCGTCCTCGGCACCGCGATCCACCTGCTCTACCTGGCCGGCGACTACCCCGCCCTGCAGCGGCTGCGGCCCATCCCGGTGTTCGAGTCCGCCGAGGCCGTCGCCGCCGCCGCGTTCGTCCTGCTGGCCCTGGCCGCCGCCGGAGCCTCCCCCGCCGTGCGCGTCCCCGCCCTCAACACCGCCGTCGGGATCGAGGTCGGCTGCGCCTCGGTCCTGCTGCTCGGCAAGTTCTTCGAACAGGCACTCCTGGTCCGCGAGCACCCCGGGACCGGCGACCCGCGGGAGCCCGCATGAGCACCGTCCCCTACCTCGCCGCCGGCTGGATCATGCTCGCCGGCCTCTACGGCATCGTCACCACCCGCGACCTCGTGCACGCCGTGGTGTGCCTGTCGGTCACCCAGTCCGGCACCTACGTGCTGCTGCTGGCCATCGGGTACCGCTCCGGCGCCACCGCCCCGGTGTTCTCCGACCGCCCGCCGCCCCCCGCCGGCGGGCCCGTCACCGACCCCGTCGTCCAGGCCATGACCCTCACCGACATCGTCGTCGGCGCCACCGTCACCGCGCTGCTGCTCGCCCTGGCCGTCCAGGTCGCCAAACGGCGCGGCACCCTGGACCCCGGCGCCCTGCGCCCCCTCGAACCGTGATCCTGCAGGCCACCGTCGCGCTGCCCGTCCTGGTCGCCGCCCTGCTCGCCGCCACCGGACGGTGGCTGCCGCGCCCCGCCGTCGACATCACCGCCCTGGCCACCGCCGCCGCCGTCACCGCCCTGACCGGCCTCACCCTCGCCCGCGCCCCCCACCGCCCCCAGGTCGCCTGGCTCGGCGGCTGGGGCCCGGCCACCGGCGTCGGCATCCCCCTGGCCGCCGACCCCCTCGCCGCCGCGCTCGCCTGCGTCGCCGCCGCCCTCACCCTGGCCGCCCTGGCGTTCTCCTGGCGCTACTTCACCGAGATCCAGGCCGTCTTCCACGCGCTCATCCTGCTGTTCCTGGCCTCCATGTGCGCGTTCGTCTACACCGGCGACCTGTTCGACGCCTTCGTGTTCTTCGAGCTGATGAGCGTCGTGGCGTTCGCGCTCACCGGCTACCGCTCCGAGGAGCCCGCCACCGTCCACGGCGCCCTCAACTTCGGCATCGTCCAGTCCCTGGGCGCCTACCTCACCCTCGCCGGCATCGCCCTGGTCTACGGCCGCACCGGGCAGCTCGGACTGGCCGCCATCGGCCGCCACCTCGCCGGCACCGGCCACCACGACCGCCCGGGCGCCCTGATCACCGCCGCGTTCGTGCTCATCTGCACCGGCTACCTCGTCAAGGCCGCCGCCGTCCCCTTCCACTTCTGGCTCGCCGACGCCCACGCCGTCGCCCCCACCCCCGTCTGCGTCCTGTTCTCCGGCGTCATGGTCGAACTCGGCGTGTACGGGGTCGCGCGGACCTACTGGGCCGTGTTCCCCGGACTGGTGCCGCTGCGCGCCGTCGCCGTCCTCGGCGCCGCCGCGGCGCTGCTCGGCGCGGTCATGTGCGTCCTGCAGCACCACATCAAGCGGCTGCTGGCCTACTCCACCATCAGCCACGCCGGGCTGCTGCTGCTCGGCGTCGCCGCCGGCACCCCCGCGGCGCTGTCGGGCACCGCCTACTACCTGGCCGGGCACGCCGGCGTGAAGGGCGCGCTGTTCCTCGCCGCCGGGGCCCTGCTGAACCGGTACCAGACCGTCGACGCCCGCGACCTGCGCGGCCGCGGCCGCGTCATGCCCGTCACCGGCGCCGTCGTCCTCATCGGAGGGCTGTGCCTGGCCGGGCTCCCGCCCTCCGGGCTGTTCGCCGGGCACTCGGTCACCGAGCACGCCGTCCTGGAGCAGGGCTGGTGGTGGTTCACGCCCCTGTCCATCGCCGCCTCAGCCGTCACCGCCGGAGCCGTCCTGCGCGTGTGGCTCGTGGTGTGGCGCGGCATGCACCCGCGCCGCGACCCAGGCCAGAACGGACCAGCGGAGGAGGACGAGCACGAAGGCCCCGAGACGCCCGTCACCCTCACGTCCATCCCCTGGGTCATGGTCACGCCCGCCGTCGCGCTGCTGGCCGCCGGCCTGGCGATCGGGCTGCTGCCCGGCGGGCCCGTCGCCGACGCCGCCACGCTGTTCGCCGACCGCGACGCCTACGCCGCCCTCGTCCTGGACGGCCGCCTCACCCACCCCCACGCGCCGCCCGCCGAGCCCTGGACGGCCGCGGGCCTCGCCGGCTCGGCCGTCACCGTGCTGCTGGCACTGGCCGTGGCCGCCGCCGGCGTCCGCCGCGCCGCTCACACCCCCTCAGCGGCCCCCTCCGCACGCGCCCCGCTGGGGCGCGCCGTCGGCGCCGCCACCCGCCGCCTGCACGAAATGCACTCCGGGCACGTCGGCGACTACGCCGCCTGGCTCACCGCGGGCGTCGCCGTCCTGGCCCTGCTCACCACCCGCTTCTGACCGCCCCGGAGCTTCCCGGAGCCTCCGGCGGGTCAGATGCTCCAGAGCCGGCGCTTGCGGTAGCGGGGCTCCCACATCACCCGGTTCAGCTCCCGCAGGGGCTTGGGCAACGCCGTGAGGAACCGGCTCCGCTCGACCGGGCCGATCCCGTCCACCACCCACGGGACGAACAGCGGCGTCCCCGCCGCGCAGCGGTCCCGCGCCTCCCCGGCCAGCGCCCGCCACTCCGCGCCGGACAGCACCGACTCCGCCAGCGGCAGCGCGCTCATCTCCTCGTGCCGCAGATGCCGCTCCAGCGCCTCGCGCAGCTCGCGCACCGCCGCCGGCAGATCACCGCCCTCCCCCGCCGCGCCGTTCATCGCCGCGTCGACGCGGGCGACCAGCGGGGCCAGGCGGGCGTGGTCGGCGCGCATCTCCTCCAGCACCGCCCGCTCGGCCCGGCGCCCCGCCACCGCGCGCTCCACCCGCGGCCACAGCCACCCGTCCTCCAGCTCCTGGTGCAGCCGGATCTGCTCCTTGAGGTTCTCCCAGCCCGCGCGCACGTGCCCCGCCCGGCCCTTGCCCGCCGCCGCGGCCGCCGCGAGCCGGTCCAGATCCCGGCGGAACGCCTGGTGGGCGGCGTACAGGAGGGTGCGGCACGTCATGTCCCGCGGCCGCGTCGCGAAAGTCTCCGAACCTGCGAAGGTCTCCATACCCATAGGAGGGCTCCGGCGGCCCCGATGTGACGTCCGGCGCGCCCGAGAGACCCACGTCACACGCCCCGCGCCACCCGGTCAGCCGCCGTCCCCTCCGCCGTCCCCTCCGCCGTCCGATCCGGCTGCCATGGCGGCGGCGATGCCGTCCAGGACGAGCGCCAGGCCGCCCTCGAACGCCTCCCGCGCCGCCTGCTCCAGGTAGGGGACGTCCTCGGCGTCGCCGAGGGAGTCCTCGGAGTTCAGCCAGGCCACCAGCGGGAAGCACTCGGCGAACCCCGGCGCCAGCGCCTCCAGGGCCCCCGCCCGGCCGTGCCACCACTGCTCCTCCGACAGTCCCGTCGCCCGCACCGCCTGCCGCGACTCGGCGAGGGTCTGCGCCGCGCCGCGCACCACGCTCGACAGCGCCGACACCGCACGCCGCACCCGCCGCGCCGACAGCCCGGTGGCGGCCAGCACGCCCAGCAGCGCCTCCAGCGCCCGGTACTCGTTCGGGCCGAGCACGGGCCGCGCCTGCGACACCTGCAGCATCCACGGATGCCGCAGGTAGAACTCCCAGGAGTCCCGCGCCCACCGGGTCAGCGCCGCCCGCCAGCCGTCCGCGGCGTCGTAGCCGCCGGGCAGCTCCGCCAGCGCGCGGTCGTACATCAGGTCCACCAGCTCGGCCTTGCCCGGCACGTAGGTGTACAGGGCCATCGCCGTGCGGCCGAGCCGCTCCCCGACCGCGCGCATCGACAGCGCCGCCATGCCCTCGGCGTCCGCGACGGCGATCGCCGCGTCCACGATGATCTCCACGCTCAGCCCCGGCCGCGGCCCCGGCCCCGTGCGGGGCGCCTGCGCGCCGCGCCACAGCAGGTCCATCGAGCGGCGTGGATCGCCCTGCCCGGCGAAGACGACCAACCTGCATCTCCTTATGCCATAAACTATCGAAATCGAGGATCTCTTTACGCCCTAAGATATCAAGCGAGTGAGGAAGCCCCCATGCCGCTCCAGCCGACGACCGCGCAGCCCGAGCCGCCCGCCGGCGGGCTCCGCGCCGCCGACGCCCACGACGTGATCGAGGTCCGCGGCGCGCGGGAGAACAACCTCGCCGACGTCAGCCTGGACGTCCCCAAGCGCCGCCTGACCGTGTTCACCGGGGTGTCGGGATCGGGCAAGTCGTCCCTGGTGTTCGGCACCATCGCGGCCGAGTCGCGGCGCCTGATCAACGAGACCTACACCGCGTTCGTGCAGGGCTTCATGCCGAGCGTCGGCCGCCCCGACGTCGACGCGCTGCGCAACCTCAGCGCCGCGATCGTGGTCGACCAGGAGCGGATGGGCGCCAACTCCCGCTCCACCGTGGGGACCGCCACCGACGCCCACACCATGCTGCGCATCATCTTCAGCCGGCTCGGGCGGCCGCACGCCGGCACCTCCTCGGCGTTCAGCTTCAACAACGCCGAGGGCATGTGCCCCGACTGCGAGGGGCTCGGCCGCGCCTCCCGCATCGACCTGGACCAGCTGGTCGACCGGGACCTGTCCCTCAACGAGGGCGCCGTCACCGTCCCGAACTTCGCCGTCGGATCCTGGTACTGGAAGGTGATCGCCGACTCGGGGCTGTTCGACCCCGACGCCAAGCTGCGCGACTACACCCCCGCCCAGTGGGACGACCTGCTCCACAAGCCCGCCACCAAGATCAAGAGCAGTGGCATCAACACCACCTACGAGGGCCTGCTGGTCAAGGTCAAGCGCCTCTACCTGGACAAGGACACCGAGTCGCTGCAGCCCCACATCCGCGCGTTCGTCGAGCGCGCCGTCGCCTTCAGCGCGTGCGGGGCCTGCGGCGGCGCCCGCCTCAACCAGGCCGCCCTCGCCAGCCGCATCGGCGGGCTCAACATCGCCGACTGCGCCGCCATGCAGATCAGCGACCTGGCCGCCGTCGTCCGCGAGATCACCGAGCCGTCCGTCGCGCCGGTGCTCGCCGCCCTCCAGGAGACCCTGGACTCCCTGGTCGAGATCGGCCTGGGCTACCTCAGCCTCGACCGCGAGTCCCCCACCCTGTCGGGCGGCGAGGCCCAGCGCGTCAAGATGGTCCGCCACCTCGGCTCCAGCCTCAGCGACATCACCTACGTCTTCGACGAGCCCACCGCCGGCCTGCACCCCCACGACATCGCCCGCATGAACGACCTGCTGCTGCGCCTGCGCGACAAGGGCAACACCGTCCTGGTCGTCGAGCACAAGCCCGAGACCATCGCGATCGCCGACCACGTCGTCGACCTCGGCCCCGGCGCCGGCACCGAGGGCGGACGGATCTGCTACACCGGCGACCTGCCCGGGCTCCGCGCCTCCGGCACCCTCACCGGACGCCACCTCGACCACCGCGCCCGGCTGCGCGACAAGGTCCGCGAGCCGTCGGGGCACCTCGCCATCAAGGGCGCGAACCTGCACAACCTCAAGGACGTCGACACCGAGATCCCCCTCGGCGTCCTCACCGTCGTCACCGGCGTCGCCGGATCGGGCAAGAGCTCCCTCATCCACGGGTCCCTGCCCGGACGCGACGGCGTCGTCGTGGTCGACCAGTCCCCCATCCGCGGATCCCGCCGCAGCAACCCCGCCACCTACACCGGCCTGCTGGACCACGTCCGCACCGCCTTCGCCAAGGCCAACGGCGTCAAACCCGCCCTGTTCAGCGCCAACTCCGAAGGCGCCTGCCCGGCCTGCAAGGGAATCGGGCTGGTCTACACCGACCTGGCGATGATGGCCGGCGTCGCCTCGGTGTGCGAGCAGTGCCAGGGCCGCCGCTACACCGCCGAGGTCCTCACCTACACCCTGCGCGGTAAGGACATCAGCCAGGTCCTGGCCATGCGCGTCGCCGAGGCCCGCGAGTTCTTCACCACCGGCCAGGCCCGCGCCGTCCTGGACCGCCTCGCCGACGTCGGCCTGGGCTACCTCGGGCTGGGCCAGCCCCTCACCACCCTGTCCGGCGGGGAGCGCCAGCGCCTCAAACTCGCCATCCACATGGCCGAGAAGGCCGCCACCTACGTCCTGGACGAGCCCACCACCGGCCTGCACCTGGCCGACGTCGACCAGCTCCTGGCGCTGCTGGACCGGCTCGTCGACGGCGGCAACACCGTCATCGTCATCGAGCACCACCAGGCCGTCATGGCCCACGCCGACTGGATCATCGACCTCGGCCCCGGCGCCGGCAGCGACGGCGGCCGCGTCGTGTTCACCGGAACGCCCGCCGAGCTGGTCGCCGGCGCCGGCACCCTCACCGCCCGCCACCTGCGCGAGTACGTCCAGGACGCCTGACCCGGCCCCGGCCCGCCGGGCGGGCCCCGGCGGGCCGCCCGGCGGGCGCGGGCGGCGCCGTCAGCGGGGCGTGGCCTTGGCCAGCACCTCCAGGTAGTGCGGGTTGGACATCACGCCCAGCACGTTGCCGAACGGGTCGACCACCGACGCGGTCACGAACCCCGTGCCCTCGCCCCGCTCGGTGATCTTCTCGTGCAGCGCCGCGCCCATCGCCAGCAGCCGCTCCACCGCCGCCTCCAGATCGTCCACGTGCCAGAACATGACCGCCCCGCCCGGACCCGCCGGCGGCCCCCCGGGACGGAACCGGGCGTCGACCAACCCCAGCTCGTGCTCGTAGTCGCCCACCCGGAACTCGTAGTAGGCGGCACGGCCGTCCGGGCCCGCGACGTGGTAGTACGGCTGCGTCCCCAGCAGCTCGGCGTACCAGTCCTTGGCCGCCTCCACGTCGTCCGCCCAGAAGTTGATGGTGGCGAATCCCCGCAGCATGTCGTGCCTCCGATCCATCGGAACCGGACGTTCCGACCCGATGCAGGCAACGCTAGACGGCCAATAGGTCACCCAAGGTCCTATTGGCGCGGCAGGATGGACGGCATGCGTGATCCGTCCGGACGGCTGCTCCAGCTGCTGTCCCTCCTGCAGACGCCCCGCGAATGGTCGGGCACCGAACTGGCCGCGCGGCTCGGCGTCACCGCCCGCACCATCCGCCGCGACATCGACCGCCTGCGCGACCTCGGCTACCCCGTCCACGCCACCCACGGCAACACCGGCGGCTACCGGCTCACCGCCGGCGCCGCGATGCCGCCGCTGCTGCTGGACGACGACGAGGCCACCGCGATCGCGATCGGCCTGCGCACCGCCGCCGCCGGGGCCGTCACCGGCATCGAGGACGCCTCCCTGCGCGCCCTGGCCAAACTCGACCAGGTCCTTCCCCACCGGCTCCGGCACCGCGTCGCCGCCCTCACCGAGGCCGCCGTGCCCCTCCCCCCGCAGGACGGCGCGCCGCCCCCGGCCGACCCTGCCGTCCTGGCGCTGCTCGCCGCCGCCTGCCTCGCCCGCGAGAAGATCCGCTTCACCTACACCGCCGCCGACGGGCGCGGCACCCGCCGGCTGGCCCAGCCCCACCGCCTCGTCACCGCCGGCCGCCGCTGGTACGTGGTGGCCCACGACGAGGACCGCGCCGCCTGGCGCACCTTCCGCGCCGACCGCGTCACCGACCCGCACCGCACCGGCATGCGCGGCCCCGAACTCCACCTGCCCGGCGGCGCCGACGCCGCCTCCTGGGCCATGGACACCCTGGCCGGCGGCTCGGGCACGATCCGGGCGCGGCTGCTTCTGCACGCCCCCATCGAGGAGGCCGCCGAGCACGTCACCGCCTGGCAGGGCGTCCTGGAACCCGCCGACGACCGCACCTGCCTCCTGCACACCCGGTCGGACTCGATGCGCTTCCTGGCCTACCGCGTCACCCTGCTGCCCATCGACTACACGCTGCTGGACCCGCCCGAACTCGCCGGCCACCTGGCCGCCATCGCCGACCGCGCCACCCGCGCCATCCGCGACCTGACCGCCGCCGAGCCGTGAACCGCCCGCGTGCGCGCGGCCGGGACCTCAGCGCTCGCCGGGCGCAGAGCCGAGGGTCGTGTCGCCGAGCGACTCCAGCAGCGTCCGCAGGGCGGCCGCCAGGCGCCCCCGCTCGTCCGGCGACAGCGCCGCCAGCAGGCGCTCCTCGTTGGCGACGTGCAGGCCGACCAGCTCGTCCACGATCTCCAGGCCGCGCGGCGACAGCCGGATCCGCACCGACCTGCGGTCACCGGTGTCGCGCACCCGCTCCACCAGGCCCTTGGCCTCCATCCGGTCGATCCGGTTGGTGATCGCCCCCGAGGTGACCATCGCCGACCGCAGCAGCGCACCCGCGGTCAGCTCGTAGGGGGCGCCGTGCCGCCGCAGCGTCGCCAGGACGTCGAACTCCCAGCTCTCCAGCCCCCGCGCGGCGAAGAACTCCTTCAGCTCCCGCCCGAGCAGCGACTGCGCCCGCGAGATCCGCCCGACGACGCCCATCGCCGACACGTCCAGGTCGGGACGCTCGCGGCCCCACTGCGCCAGGATCGCGTCCACCGCGTCCGCCATGTCCCGCCCTCCCGCGACAATCTCAACGTTGAGATTATCAATCGGGACAGGCGCCGGCGTTGAGGTCGACCATGCAGCAGGTGGCACCGGGCGGAGCGTGGGCGCGGAACCGGACTGGAGACGCGGCGCACCGCACGCGCGGTGAGAGGTGTGCGGCGGCGGTGCTCAACATGCACGGGCCGGGGTAACTGAGAGGGAGAAGGCGTCGACGCGCCCCCTCCATTTTCAACTTATAGCGGACCGGGGGGCTTGCGGCAAGGCCCCCGTCGTGCCGCAGAATCGTCGGCCGAGGCCAGTACCTGCGTGAACGGGGACGCGACCAGTGCGGCGCATCCGCGGGGAACCGGCGCGCGCGACCCGCGCCGGGGGACGGCCGAGAACCACTCTCGTGAATGGGGTTTCATGATCGACGTGATCGTGGTCGGCGGCGGGCCGACCGGCATGATGCTGGCCGGCGAGCTGCGGCTGCACGGGGTGCGCGTCCTCGTCCTGGAGAAGGACGAGGAGCCGGCCCCGTTCGTGCGCTCGCTCGGGCTGCACGCGCGCAGCATCGAGGTGATGGACCAGCGCGGCCTGCTGGAGCGCTTCCTCGCGCACGGCAAGACGTACCCGGTCGGCGGTTTCTTCGCCGCCATCCGCAAGCCCGCGCCCGAAGGGCTGGACACCGCCCACCCCTACGTCCTCGGCATCCCGCAACCCGTCACCGACCGGCTGCTGGCCGAGCGCGCCGCCGAGCTCGGCGCCGAGATCCGGCGCGGCAGCGAGGTCGTCGGGGTGAGCCAGGACGAGGACGGGGCGACCGCCGAACTGGCCGACGGCACGCGGCTGCGAGCACGTTACCTCGTCGGCTGCGACGGCGGCCGCAGCACCGTCCGCAGGCTGCTCGGCGTCGCCTTCCCCGGCGAGCCCACCCGGGTCGACACGCTCCTGGGCGAGATGCAGGCCACCGCGCCGCCCGAGGAGATGGCCGCCGTGACGGCCGAAGTTCGCGAGACCGAGAAGCGGTTCGGCATCGGACCGCTCGGGGACGGCGTCACCCGCGTCATCGTGCCCGCCGAGGGAGTGGCCGAGGACCGCTCGGCCCCGCCGACGCTCGAGGAGTTCAAGCGCCGCCTCCGGGCGGTCGCCGGCACCGACTTCGGCGTCCACTCCCCCCGCTGGCTGTCGCGCTTCGGCGACGCCACCCGGCTCGTCGAGCGCTACCGGGTCGGGCGGGTGCTGCTGGCCGGCGACGCGGCGCACATCCACCCGCCCGTCGGCGGCCAGGGACTCAACCTCGGCATCCAGGACGCCTTCAACCTCGGCTGGAAACTGGCCGCCGAGGTCGGCGGCCGGGCGCCGGAGGGACTGCTGGACACCTACCACGCCGAACGGCACCCCGTGGCGGCCGACGTCCTGGACAACACCCGCGTGCAGATGGAGCTGCTGTCCACCGAGCCGGGCCCCGTGGCCGTGCGGCGGCTGCTGTCGGAGCTGATGGACTTCGACGAGGTGAACCGGCACCTGACCGAGAAGATCATCGCGACCGGGATCCGCTACGACCTCGGCGGCGAGCACCCGCTCGTCGGCCGCAGGCTCCGGGACGTCGTCCTGAAGCGGGGCCGCCTCTACGAGCTGATGCACGACGGCCGCGGACTGCTGCTCGACCAGACCGGCCGCCTGTCGGTCGCGGGCTGGGAGGACCGCGTCGACCACGTCGCCGACACCAGCGAGGAACTGGACGTCCCCGCGGCCCTGCTGCGGCCCGACGGCCACGTGGCATGGGTCGGCGACGACCAGGACGGCCTGCGCGGCCCCATGGCCGAATGGTTCGGCGCCCCCACCGCCTGAACGGGCGCACGCCCGCACCTGCTCACCGACCGGCCCGCGGCCAAGCGCTTTCGGACGCTGCGGGACCGGCGGCGAGGCGAAGGTCGAGACGGTGAAGCAGCAGGACCATCGCCGCTCCGATGACGGCGAGGCCGGCCGTGTCGAGCGGATCGCGGGTGTGGGAGACGAGGCCGAAGACGGTGTGGGCGACGAGCGCTCCGGTCGCGGCGGCCAGCCGGTGACGGGCCGTCCACCCGTCCGCCCCGCTCCACCGGCGCAGCGCCCAGCCGGCCGCCGCGGCGGTCGCCGCCGCGGCGGCCATCGGCAGCGGCGCCCACGCGCGGGGCAGGAACGCCGGATGGTGCGCCCCGGCGAAAGGGAACAGCAGCGCCAAGAAGGCGAACGCCGCCACGGCGCACACCGCCCCGAGCCGGAACAGGCCGGGGACCGGCACCGCGGCGCGAGCCGGGGCGCGGACCCCGCGCCCCGGCCGCACGGCGAGCGCCGCCGTCACCGCCGCGGCCGCCAGCCCGAGGACCACCAGGGCGGCGCGGCCCGACAGCAGGTAGCCGGGGTCCTCCGCCGGAGGCACCGACACCCGCAGCAGCGCCGCCCCCAGCAGCGCCGCGGCGGCGGTGCCGGCCAGCCCCGCGCGGCGCAGGTAGGGCGTCCGGCCGAGGTCGCGGAACGCCAGCTCGACGAGCGTGACCGGCAGCAGGACGCTGAACACCGCGTGATAAGGAAGGTTCAGCTCGGCGTAGGGGGCGTTGACCCCCCACGGCCTGGGCCCCCACCCGGCGGCGCCGTACAGGTGGGGGCTGGTGAGGCTCTGCAGCGCCAGCCCCTCCTCGACCAGGCCGTAGGCGAGGCCCATCAGCAGCAGGGCGCCCGCCCCGCCGCCCGTCCGGCGGACCGCCTCGCGGATCAGCAGCACCCCGGCCCCGTAGATCGGCACATAGAGGACGACGAGCCACAGCATCTTCACGGGGACCGAGCCGAGCGTGAGCTCGGCGACGGCGGGCGCGACGAGCACCAGCGCCGCAGCGGCGCGCCGCTGCCGCCGCCGGTTCGAAGGAGGGACCATCCCTCGACGGTAGGGACGGGCCCCGCCTCCGCGCCTCCGGCGGCGGACTGGTCTGCGCGCTCCGTCTTCAGACGGAGAGAAGGGCCCGAACCACTCCGCGGTCGTAGGCGAACCCCCGAGTTGGCGCAGAGTCGACGACACGCGCGTCCTCCCCGTCGCCTCGGTGACCGTCAGACGACGCGCGATCTCGGGCTCCGAGGCAGTGTGAGCACCGGGCCGTCAGGCGGTCTCCTCCAGCGGCAGGTGGGCGCGGACCCGGAACCCGCCCGCGGGATCCGGCGCGGCCTCCAGCGTCCCGCCCAGCAGCGCCGCGCGCTCGCGCATCCCGGCGACCCCCTGCCCGGCGCCCGTCCACGCCGGCCGGCCGCCGCCCGTCCCGTCGTCGCGGACCTCCACGGTCAGCCGGCCGTCCCGCGCGCGGACCGTGACGACCGCGGTGGACGCGCGGGCGTGCCGCAGGGCGTTGGTCAGCGACTCCTGCACGATGCGGTACGCCGACAGGGCCACGCCCGGCGGGACGTCGGCATCCTCCAGCCCTTCCCGCACGACGCGGACGGGGAGCCCTGCGGCCTCCACCGTCCCGGCGAGCCGCTCCAGATCCGCGAGCGTCGGCTGCGGCACCAGGGCGTCGCCGTCGGGAACCGCCGCGGTCTCCCCGTCCAGCAGCCGCACCGTGCGCACGAAGCGGCGGAGCTCGACCAGCGCCTCCCGCCCCGACGCCTCAAGGCTCCGCACCGCCTCCCGCGCCTTCTCGGGGCTGGTGTCGAACACGTCGTCCGCGGCGGCGGCCTGCACCACCATCACCGACACCGTGTGCGCCAGGACGTCGTGCAGTTCACGCGCGATGCGAGCCCGCTCCTCCAGCACCGCCCGGCGCGCCTCGGCCTGCCGCCGCGCCGCCCACGCCCGTCCGAGCGCGCCCCAGCTCCACGCCAGGACCGCCGCGACCGGCCACAGGATCGCCGCGACGCCGCGGCCGCCGGCGCCGGCCGCCGCGCCGAGGACGGCCGCCGTTCCCACCGCCGCCCACAGCGACGTCCGCGCCGGCCGCAGCCAGGCGAACGTGCTCAGCACCACCAGCGCGATCCCCGTCCCGGCCGCCGGAACCAGCCACTGCAGGGCCGCCCCGGAGACCACCGCGACCGCGGTGACCACGGCGGGCCGCGAACCCAGCCACCACAGCGCCGCGGCCTGGACGACGACGAGCGCCGTCACCAGCGGGCGCCCGGCCTCCGCCGGCACGCCGCGGGGCGCCAGGAGCAGCACCGGTGACAGCGCCGCGAGCGCGCCCGCCACCAGCGGCGCCTTCCACCGCGTCGGCAACGACGCCTCGAACCGGTCTCGCACGCCTGCAGACGCTACCAGCGCGGATTCGGCCACCGACCGAACTCCGCAGCGCGCAGGACGACTCGCGCAGGGCCGCCGGCATCGGGGGCAAGGACCGGGCGGGCCGGGTGGCCGCCCGGTCCTTCCTCGCTAGTCCCTGGCCATCACCGTGAAGGTGAATCCGGTGGTTCTCGGACGGCGCAGCGGAACGTCGCACTTGATCCGGCGCAGCACATCGTTCCTGCTGAGGCCGAGCCCCTGCGCGATGAGCCGGTCCGGCCGCACCGGCACCGGATCCTCGAAGACGACCTCCACCCGGACCGGCCACGCCCCGTCCTGCCATGACGACGGGACGTCCAGCCGCCAGGCTCCCGTCCAGTCCAGGGTGAAGCGGTTGCGCCGGGCCAGCAGCGGATCCAGCAGCCTGGACGCCACCAGCTCCGGATCGTTGACGCGGTACCCGTGGAGCTGGACCGGATCGATGGACCTGACCGGCACCCGCTCGTGCACGGGGACCTTGCGCGTCCGATCGCAGGACACGCAGCGAACCAGCAGCCACACGTCCAGCAGCTTGCCGTTGGCGTTGACGCGGAACCTGCCCTCCCCGGTGGTGGCCGACTCCGAGAGGCAGTCCACGCACCGCAGCGAGAGCAGAGGCAGCCTGGTGCGGTGGACGACCCAGGGCAGCACGATATGAGGTTGTGAAGACATGAGCCCTCTAGACCTGACACGAGGCCGATTACGCGCGGCCTCGAACGCTGAACGACCGGGCGCGCAACGGCAGCCCGGCGGAGCCGACGAGAGCGTCGGCTACAGGTGAGCGAGAAAAGGTGTCAGGTCTGAAGAGCAGGCGGGGTCACGCGGTTCTGTCCTTTGTCTTCACTGCGACAGGGCCGCACGCAACCTACGGCACCCCGAAGGAGGGCTCAAGCGGTTTTCCTCGCGGCCCGCGTCAGCCCCGGCCGAGGACGCAGAACTCGTTGCCCTCCGGGTCCGCGAGGACCGTCCACGGCACGTCGCCCTGGCCGAGGTCCAGATCCGTGGCGCCGAGACCCCGCAGGCGGGCGACCTCCGCGTCCTTGGCCTCCGCGGAGTCGGGCAGCAGATCGATATGCACGCGGCTCCACCACGTCCTCACACTGGGCGCGCGGAGGAACTCCAGATACGGGCCGACTCCCTCGGCGGAGCGCAGCATCACACGATCATCGGTCTCCTCGTGCACGGTCCAGCCGATCGCCTCGCCCCAGAACCGCAGCATGGCCCGCGGATCCGCGCAGTCGACCACCACCGCGGCGATCGGCCCGGTGTCCCGGTAGACGTCCCGAGGCTCCAGGACGCAGAACACGTTGCCCTCCGGATCGGCCATGACCGTCCACGGGACGTCGCCCTGGCCCACGTCCGCGGGCGTCGCACCGAGATCGGTCAGGCGCGCGACCAGCTCCGCCTGATGGGCCTCGGAGGTGGTGGCGAGATCGAGGTGCACACGGTTCTTCACCGTTTCGGGGTCCGGAACGCTGACGAGGTCGACGCAGACGGCGGTGGGGTCGGGCCAGTCGAAGCCCACGGGCTCAAGGTTGGTCACGCCGGGTCCCTCGCTGGAAGTGCCCCAGCCGAGCACCTCCGCCCAGAACCGGCCAAGCGCCGAGTCATCCCGAGCCTTGAAGTTCACCTGAACAAGTTGCAGCGCCATGACGCCCCACCCTAAGCCCAGACGGCGAGGTCTTCTGAACCCGCCAGCAGGCCAAACGCCCTCCCGACCGGCGACCGTCGGCGACGGCTCGGGCCAGGCTCGCGGCGTCGGAGATCGCCTGCCGGGTCTGCTGCTTCTTCGGCTCACGAAGTCCAGCGGTCATGCGATCCAGTGTTCCATGGGTCGCAGACAAAAATATTCTTGACACATATTTATGTTCAGCCTAAGTTCGCTCACGTCTCGACGAGAGGAGCGCGCATGAACCTGCGCATCACCCCACCGCCGGCGTCCAGGAAGACCCCGTTCGCGTATGGCAAGCACATCCGTCCCAACCCCAGGCCCCTGCTCCGCAAGCCGCCGCCGCGCGGCAGGAAAGGCCGCTGAGGAGAAGCACCCATGCACATCCGCGCCACCACCGAAGAGATCGCCGCCGTCAGGGCCCGTTTCGACCTGCTGACGGCCGGCGTTCCCGACCTGCCCGCCGACTCCGACCAGGCGCCCGCGCTCCCCGGCGCGGGCGGCCTGCCCGGCCAGTGGGTGAACGTCTCCGGGCGGTCCGGCACCGACGCGGGAGTAGTGCTGTACGTCCACGGCGGCGGCTTCGCGCACACCGAACCGCGAGCGGAACGGCTCCTGGCCTACCACCTGTCCAAGGCCACCGGCCGCCCCGTCTTCGCGATCGACTACCGATTGGCCCCCGCCCACCCCTACCCGGCGGCGCTGCACGACGTGCTGGCCGCGCACGACGACCTGCTCACCCGCGGAGCGGCGGAGGTCGTCCTGTTCGGCGAGTCGGCGGGCGGCACCCTGGTGCTGTCGGCCCTGCGGCGCTCAAGGCCGCGGGAAGCCGCTGCCCAGGGCCGTCGCGGTGTCGCCGGTGACCGACCTGACCCTGTCCTGCCTCTCCCCGAGGGCCAACGACGGGCAGGACCTGATCAACCGTGCCGTCCTGGAACGGGTCTGCGCCCAGTACCTGGCGGGCGCACGGCCCGATCAGGCGCCGCAGTCACCCCTGCACGGCGACCTCGCCGGACTGCCGGACCTGCTGCTGGTAGCAGGCTCTCGAGAGGTGCTGGCCGACGACGTGCGCCGCTTCGCCGCGGCGGCCGAGAACGCCGGTACTCACGCCGCCCTCGACGTCTACGAAGGCATGCCCCACGTCTTCACCTGGCGATGCTGACCGGCCCGCCCCTCACGACCACGACCACTTTCCTCCGCCGCCTGGCGGACTTCACCAACGGAAGATCTGCATGCGAGTCACTCGAAGAGAACCGTTGCGCCTGATGAGCGTGCACGCCCACCCCGACGACGAGTCGAGCAAGGGCGCCGCGACCCTCGCCAAATACGCCGCCGAGGGCGCGGACGTCCTGGTGGTCACCTGCACCGGCGGCGAGCGCGGCACCGTGCTCAACCCCGCCATGGACCGGCCCGAGGTGCGCGAGAACCTCGCCGCGATCCGGCGGGCCGAGATGGAGGCCGCCCGGGACGTCCTCGGCGTCCGGCAGCGATTCCTCGGCTTCGTCGACTCCGGGCTGCCGGCGGCGGGCGAGCCGCTCCCGGAGGGCTGCTTCGCCCTCGCCCCGCTGCAGGCGGCCGCCGGACGGCTGGTGGCGCTGATCCGCGAGTTCCGCCCGCACGTCATCGTCACCTACGACGAAACCGGAGGCTATCCGCACCCCGACCACCTCAGAACCCATGAAGTGACCGTCGCGGCGTTCGAGGCGGCAGGCGAAGCCGACCGGTTTCCCGGCACCGGGCAGCCCTGGCAGCCGCTCAAGCTCTACTACCACGGGGCCCTGTCCAAGGCCTGGTTCCAGACCATGCACGACGCGATGACCGCCCGCGGCATCGATTCGGGCATGCAGGCCGTCCTGGCCGAATTCCCCGCTGACGTCCCCGCGCCGCAGTTCACCACCCAGGTGCCTTGCGCGGAGTACTTCGGCGTCAGGGACCGGGCGCTGCTCGCACACGCCACCCAGATCGACCCGAACGCCGGCCTCATGCTGCACGACCGCGACGTCGAGCGGGAGGTCTGGCCCACCGAGGACTACCACCTTGCCCGCTCCCATGTAGAGACCTCCCTCCCCGAGAACGACCTGTTCTCCGGCCTGCGTCCCCGCAAGGTGCTGATCTCTGGCGGCGGGGTCGCGGGCTCGACGGTCGCCTACTGGCTCCGGCATCACGGATTCGCCCCGACCGTCGTCGAACAGGCCCCCGCCCTGCGGCAGGGCGGCCAGGCCGTCGACTTCCGCGGCCCTGCGCTGACCGTGCTGGAGCGGATGGGCCTGCTGGAGCAGGTGAAGGAACGTGACACCGGCATCGGCGACTGCACCGTCGTGGACGCCGAGGGAACGCCGTACGCCGTCATGCCGTCGATCCTGTACGCCGGTGAGCTGGAGGTCCTCGTCGACGAACTGATCGAGATCCTGTACGGCAGGGCCGTACAGGCCGGGGTCGAGTACCGCTTCGGCGACTCGATCACCGCACTGGAACCGGACGAGGACGGGGTGAGCGTCACCTTCGAGCACGCGCCCCCGGAGCGCTTCGACCTGGTGATCGGTGCGGACGGCGCTCACTCGGCGGTGCGCCGGCTGGCGTTCGGTCCCGAGGAGGACTTCGCCCACTACCTGGGTTGCTACTACGGCTACTGGGAGACCGGCAACCACCTCGGCCTCGACCACGAAGGGATGGCCACCGGCGATGGTGAGACAGCAGCGCTGAGCATCTTCAGCGTCAAGAACAACGCGGCCGCTCGGGTGGGCCTGCTGTTCAAGTCCGACGAGCTCCTGGCCTACGGCCGGCGCGACATCGAAGCGCACAAGAGGATCCTCCGGCAGCGGGCCGCCCACCTCGGCTGGCAGACGCCCGCCCTGCTGGAGAAACTGGACACCACCCGTGACCTCTACTTCGACGCCATGACCCAGATCCGCATGGAGACCTGGTCCAAGGGCCGCATCGTGCTCGTCGGCGACGCCGCCCACTGCGCCGCCCCCACCTCCGGACGCGGCACCTCCCAGGCACTGATCGGTGCGTACGTCCTGGCCGGCGAGCTCGCCACCGCGGACGGCGACCACAAAGCGGCCTTCACCGCCTACGAATCGGCCCTGCGCGAGCATGTCGCGCGCAACCAGGAGATCGGCGTCCACGGCAGCCAGTACGTCTTCGCCCAGCCCACGCAAGAGATGTTCGACGCCATGGCCGCCCAGCTCACCGAGCCGTCCGACGAGCCCGACGCCGACCTGTCACTGAAGACCTACTAAAAGCTGCTGGCCAAGCGTTCGCCGTCCGGGCTGAACGCCACCGCGTACACCGTGTTGGACCACCTCCCGGGGCAGCCGCCGCCTGGCCTCCGGGGTCAGGCCGCCGACCGGAGCCCGGCGGGACGACGCCGGAGAGCGGGGTCGAGCAATGCCGGGGGCTTGTACTCCTGGTCGAGCGCGCTGACCTCGGTGCCCGGCGGGACGATCTTGTCGATCCGGCCGAGGATGTCGTCGGACAGTTCGACGTCGGCGCCGGCCAGAAGGTCGTCGAGGTGTTCCATGGTGCGCGGGCCGAGGAGCGCGGCGGTGACGCCCGGGTGGGCGATGGCGAACGCCATGGCCAGGTGGGTCATGGGCAGGCCGGCCTCCTCGGCGAGCGGGATGAGATGTTCGACGACGTCGATGCGGCGCTCGTCGGTGAGGTGGCGGGAGAACTGGACGCGTTTGAGGTCGTTCTCACCGCCCTTGCGCACCCGGCCGGTCAGCAGGCCCTGGCCGAATGGACCCCACACCATGACCCCCATGCCGTACTCCTGCGCCAGCGGCAGGACCTCCCGTTCGATGCCGCGGTTCAGGATGGAGTACGGCGGCTGCTCGGTGCGGAACCGCTGCAGGCCGGCGCGTTCGGCGGCCCACTGAGCCTGGACGATCACCGAGGCGGGCGTCGTCGAGGAACCGATCACGCGCACCTTGCCGGCCCCGACGAGGTCGGTCAGAACGGCAAGGGTCTCCTCCAGGTCGGTTTCCGGGTCAGGTCGCTGGAGCTGATAAATGTCGATGTAGTCGGTGCCGAGCCGGCGCAGGGAGTTCTCGACGGCGGTGGTGATCCAGCGGCGTGAGGCACCCTGCTGGTTGACGCCCTCGCCCATGGGCATGCCGACCTTGGTGGCCAGGACCACCTCGTCGCGGCGGCCCTTGAGGGCCTTTCCGACGATGTCCTCGGAGTCGGCGTAGCGGTCGGCGGTATCGATGAGGTTGATCCCGGCGTCCATCGCCTTGTGGATGATCCGGACCGACTCGTCCGGGTCGTTGCCCATCTGGCTGGCGAACATCAACGTGCCGAGTGCGTAGGGGCTGACCTTGATCCCGGTTCGCCCGAGGTTGCGATACTTCATGAACGTGCTCCTTCGGTCCCGACCGGCGAGTGGATCCCGGCCGGCCACCGCCCGTCGGCCGGTACATCCACCTTCCGCGGACCTGCGGGCATCAACCAGTACCCGCCGCAGCCAGTGGACCCGGAGTACCACGACGGGACGCGGCCGACTGCCCATACTGGGGAGATGACCGGATCCACGGATCTTGGCAGGGCCCTGCACGCCTGGCGGGATCGCACGAAACCGGCCGAGGCCGGCCTGCCGGACGACGGACGCCGGCGCGCGCCGGGCCTGCGGCGTGAGGAGCTCGCCCTGCTCACCGGCTTGTCCGTCGACTACATCGTGCGGCTCGAACAGAGCAGGTCGACGAATCCGTCCCCCCAAGTACTGTCCGCGCTGGCTCGGGCGTTGCGGCTGACGACGGCGGAGCGTGAGCACCTCTTCGTGCTCGCCGGTCAGGCGGTGCCGGGCCCCGGACAGATTTCCGACCATGTGCCAGCCGGCGTGCAGCGCCTGCTGGATCGGCTGACCGGCACACCGCTGAGCGTGTACGACGCCGCATGGAACCTCATCACGTGGAACCGGTTGTGGGCCGCGCTGTTCGGCAACCCGCCCGCGGCGCGCGGCTTCGGGAGAAATGCGGTGTGGTGGTCCTTCGTGGAACCGCCGGCCGGATACCCCCAGGCCATGAGCAGGGAGACGGGTAACCGCGCCGCCTTCATGTCCGACTTGAGAGCGGCGGCGGCTCGCTATCCGAAGGATGCCGGACTGGCCGCACTGATCGATGAGCTCCGTGCCCGGAGCGGTGACTTCGCGGCGCTGTGGGACTCCGGCGTGGTAGGTGTGCACGAGCCCCTGACCAAGACGATCCGGCACGCGAGCGTCGGCGAACTCACCCTCGACTGCGACATCCTCGCGGCGCTCGGCAGCGATCTGCGGATCATGGCCTTCACCGTGGCGGAGGGCAGCGAGACCGCCGAGCGGCTGCGGCTACTGGAGGTCGTCGGCATCCCGGTCTGACGGGCGCCGGAACGGACAATGGATTTGGCAGGCCCATCACGGGGCGGCTACTCGCCTGGCAGAGCTTTCATCCCGCCACCCGTCGCCTGGACGCGGTCGGTCAACTCGTCGGCTAGGAGGTCCAGGAGGAGGCCGTCGTGCCACGTGCCGTCGATGTCGCGTTCGTATTGGCGCATGACGCCGACCGGACGGAAGCCGACCTTCTCGTAGCAGCGGATGGCGGCGGCGTTGGAGGCGGCCGGGTCGATGGTGATCCGGTGGTGGCCGTGGTCGTCGAACAGATGCCTGGCGAGAGTGCGGATCGCGTCGGCCCCCAGGCCGCGACCGTGCACTGACGGGTCGAGGTAGATGTCGATGCCGGCATGGCGGTAGTCGGGGTCCTGCTCGGCGTGCCACTGGATCAGGCCGACGGTCCGGCCTTCGTGTTCGATGACCAGTTTCCCGGTGTCAGGTTCGGCGAGCTCGCGGGTCACCTCGGCTACCAGGTCGGTTCCACCTCGCCACCACCGGCGGACCTCCGGCCTCGCGCGAATCGCCGCCAGCGCGGGCACATCGTCCATCGTCGCCGGACGCAACGTCACCGACTCACCGAGAAGGGGCTCGCTCATGGGCCGACGATATCCGCGGCACCGTTCCCCCGGCACCTGATGCCGATCCCGCACCACCCGCCGCACGCCCACACCCGCGAGCGGCGGATCGTCTCGGCGAGCTCACGGCGGCCGCCGAGACGATCTGCACGCGGCTCCCTTCGCCGAGGATTCCGGTGGCTCCCCAATCCCTGCCGCTTTCCTGAGTCCTCGGGCGTCGCTAGACCGACACCCGAGGACGTTTCAGCCGCTCAGGACGCGCGGTAGGCGGCGGCGAAGGCGCGAACGGCGGTGTCGGCGTAGTGGTCGAGTTCGGCTGGCGCGAAATGGACGTCCTCACCGCAGAACATGACCTTGTTGACCGGGATCGAGACGACCAGCCAGGTGAAATGGTTGGCCGCGAGGACGGGGTCTTCGATCCGCAGCAGTCCGCGGTGGGTCAGTTGCTCGAAGGACGATGCCAGCGCGGCGTGCACTCGCTCGGGGCCTGCCTCGAAGTAGGCACGGCCGAGTTCGGGGAAGCGACCGGCTTCGGCGATGACCAGGCGACGCACGCGCAGGTGTGAGGGTTGCGTGATGGCGTGGACGAACTGGCGCGCGACCGCCGTCAGGGTGGTCTCGACGTCATCGGTGATCGCCAGCTCCCCCAGGGCGGCCTGGAAGAGCTCATCGATGCCGCCCAGGCGATCGAGAACGATCTGCTCGAACAGCTTCTCCTTGCGCCCGAAGTGCTTGTAGATCGTCTGCTTCGACGCTCCAGCCACCGAGGCGATCTCGTCGGTCTTCGCGCCGACGTAGCCGTCGCGCAGGAACACCTCCATCGCCGCATCCATGATCCGGCGCCGCGTCTGCGCGGCGAGATCCTCCCCGGCGCCCGCCCGCGGAGGTTCGGCTTTCGGCATCGTCGCTTCTCCTGGTTCTGCTCTGCCAAAACGAACATTGACTCTGTCCGAACAGTACCGTACGGTACCGTACCGCCGGGCAGTACCGTACGGTACGGTTCACCCCTTAGGCGAGGAGAATCCAATGCGCAAGATCATCAGTAGCCTGTTCGTGTCGCTGGACGGCGTGGCAGAGGCCCCCGACACCTGGCACTTCCCGTACTTCAACGACGAGATGGGCAACGCAGTCGGTGGGGCCATGGCCGGCTGTGACGCGATGCTGCTCGGGCGTGTCCAGTACGAGGAGTTCGCCGCCTACTGGCCCACCAGCCAGGACGAGTTCGCCGGCTTCATGAACGACCAGAAGAAGTACGTGGTCACCCACACGCTCACCGAAGCCACCTGGAACAACACCGAGATCATCAGTGGTGACGTGGCCGCCGGGCTCCACGCGCTCAAGAGCTCCGAGGGCAAGGACATCGCCGTCACCGGCAGCCTCACCCTCGTGAGGTCCCTGCTGGAGACGGGGCTTCTGGACCGGCTGCAGCTGTTCGTCCACCCCATCGTCGTCGGCAAGGGCGCCCGCTGGTTCGACGGCCTCGACACCATCAAGCTGAACCTGACCACATCCGAAACCTTCACCACCGGCGTGATCAACCAGATCTACACCCCGGCCGCCTGAGACGAACCGACTCTCAGCTGGCAGCCACCGTGGTCGGGACCCCGGCCACAGAGCCCGCCAGCTGAGAGTCAGCTTTCTGGGCTCATCACACAGAGCTGCCTTGGGGCTGCCTTGGGGCCGGTGGCACGGACTCGAGCCCTGGACCACTCTGACAGGGAAATATCGCCGCTTTCGGTTCCGGGCGGCGGCCATTCATTTCACGCGGTGGGGCTGGCCAGCGGAAAGCCGCTGGCACGGCCCGCAAGCGAACCTCGGAGCGCACGCCGACCGCCCTCCATCACCTCCGGAACATCAGCGCTTGACTCGCGCCTGGCAGCTTCGGGAAGTATCGGCCCGAGGCTGCAGGATGCCCCCTGCGTCACGCGACCGGACGAAACTCGGTTGCTGCGAGGCGGGCGAGTGCTCAGTGGAGCATGGTGAGGAGACCCTCAACGCCGCGTTTGAACGCGCCACCGACGCTCTCGACGCCGTCGAGGTGGGCGCCGGTCATGGCGCCGTCGCGCATCATGACGAAGTGCCTTGCGGCGTGCTCTGGCTTGCCGCGTCGCGGTGAGCCCCCGAAAACCTGCGTGAACAGTTCCGTAAGGGTGGTCACGTACCAGGCCCGGTGATCGAGGACCACCTGCCGCACGGGGTCGTCGGGGTCGGGGTACTCGTTGGCGGCATTGAGGAAAGCGCATCCGCGGAACTCTGGTCTGGCCAGGTCGGCGGCGACGGCGGCGCCGATCGCGCGCAGCGCGTCGGCCGGCGACGGCGCGGCCTCGATGGCTGCCTGCGTGTCAGCGCGGATGTGGGCGTCGACGCCGCGGAGGTAGGCGAGTACGAGGTCTTCCTTCGACGGGAAGTGCCGGTAGAACGTCGCTCGCGTGGCCGGGGCCTCGGCGAGGATCCGCTCGACCCCGACCGCTCGGATTCCCTCCCGATAGAACAGGGCGCTGGCCGTGGACAGCAGCCGTTCCCGGGCCTCAGACCGCCCCTGCCTCCCCGTGCCGCTGTTCTGGCCGTCGTGCGCGGGACGGATCGGTGTAGCCATGTCTCGACCGTAGCAGAAAGAACGATCGGTCTTGCATTCGTGGGCGACGTCTGCCAAGCTCGGCCATGCAAGAGAGAACAGTCTTTCTACCTAGATGTGCCGCGCCGGACCGCGACGCGTCCAGCTCGTGACAGGCCGCCCCACCGCGCGGAGGAACGCCGTGGGCTGGGGTTCGTCGAGGACGACCGTCGCGGCCGCCGCAGCCCGGTCGGCCGACGGCCAGGTTCGTCCCGCGCTGATCCACCCCGAATGAAGGGAATTCGTCATGACCATCACCGCCCCGGCTGCGACCGGTGTCGCAGCGGCACTCCGGCGGCTCTACCTCGTGCGTTTCGGGTTCGCCCTCGTCTGGGCGGCCTTGCTGTTCCCGACCGCGTCGAGCATCAACCCGCTGACCGCGGCGCTGATCGTGCTGTACCCGGCGTTCGACGTGGCGGCCGCCGTCATCGATGCCCGCTCCGCGCGCGTCAACGCGAGCGACGGATCCGCGAACGGCTCCGTCCCAGGTCTCTACGTCAACGTCGCGATCAGCACCCTTACCGCCGTCCTGCTCGCCGTCGCCCTCACCTCCGGGGTGCCGGCCGTCCTGCGAGTCTGGGGCGCATGGGCCGTCGTGGCCGGCATCGTGCAGCTCGTCGTGGCCGTCCGACGGCGCCGCATGGGAGGACAGTGGGCGATGATCGCCAGCGGGGCGATCTCGGTGCTGGCCGGCACGTCGTTCTTCCTCATGGCGTCGAGCGCAGACGCCTCCCTGGCCAACGTGGCCGGCTACGCCCTGCTCGGCGGCATCTTCTTCCTCGTCTCCGCACTACGCCTCGGACGGAGCGACAACCAGGGTCACGAGTGAGAGGAACTGACATAACCGACCACACCCGGGCTACCGGCTCTTAGCTGAGAACGATCACGTTCAGGGTGTGAGCGTGCCGACCCGGTTCTCGTACTCGCGGCGGGCCCAGCGCTGAGCCGGGACAGTGCCCGGACCGTCTCGTCAAGCCGTTTGACGGCGCCTGTCCCTCGGCCACGCGGTCAGGTCTGATCCGGCTGATGAGCGGGGCCATGCTGGGCAGCCGCCTGTTCAAGGAGCGTGCGGAACAGATGTACGGCCGGGTTGCGGGCAGTGCCGAAGCGGACGACGTTGAAGATGGTGCGGGTGACCGGCGCGAGCAGGGGATGCAGGCTGACCCCGTCGTGACGTTCGGGGATGGCCAGGCGGGGGGCCAGGGCGACCCCGGCGTCCACGGCGACGAGGGCCACCAGCACCGAGAAGTCGCTGCTGCGGACCCGGATGTCCGGGACGAATCCCGCCGCGCCGCAGGCCCGCTGGATCATCTCGTAACAGGACGCCTCGGGACCGGGGGTGAGCCACGGGGCGTCGGCAAGCCGAGCGAGGTCCGCCGGCTGACCAGGAGAGAGCCCGAGACTGCGGGCACGATCCGAGTGCAGGCACAGCAGCACAGGGTCATCCATGAGGACGTCCTGCCGACTGTTCTGCGGGAAGTTACGGGGCAGCACCGAGTAGCTGTGGGCCAGGACCACGTCGGCGCGGTGCTTCTGCAGAGCCTCCAGCGCCTGGTCGGGTTCCTGCTCGTCGAGCCGGAGGGTGAGCGTGGGCGCCGACTCGTCCTCATGCTGGGCGAGTAGTCGGTACACGCGGGGCAGCAGGGTGCGTGCGGCGGAGGCGAAGGCGGCCACGCGCAGCACCCCGTGATGCCCGCCCCGCAGGGCGGCCAGGTCGGACTCCGCGGCGGCGAGGTCGCCGAGGATCACCTCGGCGTGCGCCACGAGGAGTTCCCCCGCCGGGGTCAGGCACAGCGTGCGCCCCCGCTTCTCGACCACCGGCACGCCGGCCTCGCGCTCCAGCACAGCCAGCTGCTGCGACACGGCCGGGCCGGTCAGATGCAGCGCGTCGGCCGTGGCGGCGATCGTCCCGTACGCGGCCAGGTGCTGCAGCATGCGCAGCCGTCGCACATCAAGCATGGAGACCTCTTCAGTGGCGTTGCGGTGTCGTCCGAGGGTCGGGGCCGACGTGGGCGGAGGCGGCCGGAGGGCGTGCAGTCGCATACGCTGCCGGCCCGTGCCTTCTGGTCCTACGGCGGTTGATCAGGACGACCCCGGCCACGGTGACCGCGCCTCCCGCCAGTTCGAGAGGAAGAGGTTTCTCGCCCAGCCAGACAAACGAGACCACCAGGGCCACCGGCGGGACCAGGTACAAGGCCGCGGTGGAGGCGGCCAGAGGTAGGCGCGCCACCGCGTACCCCCAGATCACGAACCCGAGTGCGGAAGGCAGTAGACCAAGGAAGACCGCCGACCACAGAGCGTCTGGCGGGGCGCCGGCAGTTGCTTTCGCCGCGCCGGGTGCTAGGGGCAGGGCGAAGACGGTGCCCGCGACCATTGCGTAGGTGGCCACCTCCAGTCCGCCGTAGTACCTGAGCAGCGGCTTGCTGGCGAAGTGGTACACGCCCTGGACGACGGCTGCGGCCAGCACCACCAGCGAGGCCGCGCTGAAGCCGGCATACCCCCTGGCCAAGGTGACGACCGCGGTGCCCGCGATGGCGATCAAGCTGCCGAAGACGACGTTCCGGGTGAGGGGCTCGGACAGGAACGCACTGGCCAGAAGCACGCTGAACACGGGTGCGATCGCGATCAGAAGACTGGCCGTGCCGGCCGCGACGTGCACCTCTCCCCAGTTGAGAAGGACCTGATAGGCGGTCATGCCGGTCAAGCCGCACAACGCGATCAACGGCAGGTCCCGCCTGCGCGGCAGGCGCACACCCGCGAACGGGGACATGGCCAGCAGCGCCACGGCGGCGACCGCGAGCCGCAGGAAGGACAGCGCGGCCAGACCAAGCCCCGCCACGCCCACCCGGATGGCAGGGAAGGCGCAGGCCCACAGCACGACAGTGCCCGCCAGGGCGAAGAACTCGGGCGCGGATCGCTTTCTCACCCCCTCAACGTGACACCCCACAAGAAGAAGTTCCATTTAGCATAAGTTCGCAAACCAGGTAGTTTTCCTTACGCGCCGCATCTACCTGCGGAAACGCTTCCGGCGCGGCCAGAGGACGGCGCTCGCCAGTGCGCTGGCCAACCATGATCGTTCTCAGTGCCAACCGCCAGCCGCCGCCCAGGGCAACTGCACCTGTGGGGGCGGGATGGTGTCGAGATGCCTCGCGTCAGTCCACCAGGCAGGCGTTCGACTCGGTGTTTCCCATGGTTCCCCCGGTCTCCGAGATTCCCTCCGATCTGGCTTGTGCCGACGGGGTGTTCGGACTTGTTCGGTTATCCCCCGTGAGGGTTCCCGCGCTGGTCATGGGCCGCTGCAATGGCGGGGCCGGCGCCCGTGCGCCGGACGGCACCAGCGAAATGGGAGAGACATGAGAACGAGGAAGAGGGCCCTCGCGGCCTTGGCGGGCGCGGTGGCTCTGGCCGGGTCGTTGCTCGGCGTCGGGTCGGCGGCCGCCGAGGCCTTGGAGGAGCACTTCTGCGACCCGGGGGCCAGACAGGACATCCTCCTGACGTTCAAGACCGGCGCCGACGACCTGCGCGGCGACAACTGGCTCGGCGACTCCAACCTGGCGATCACCGTCGTGCTGCGGAACAAACCGGCGTTCCGCATCGAGAACGTCAACCGCGGCAAGAACTGGGGCGGCGGCGAGGTCAGTCCCGTCCGGATCTGCCTGGACAGCCACGGGATGGTCGCCGACGAAGTCAGCGGCCTGCGCCTGGAGGTTGTCAACGACCCGTTCGGCGTCTTCGACAACTGGAACATGGACCGTGTACAGGCGGTGACCCGCTCGTTCACCCTCGGCGCATTCCAGACGGTCTCCAGCGTCGACCTGTCGGGCGCACCCCTGCACCGCTTCGACGGCAACTACCCGACGTGGGACCTTCAGGTCGAGGACCTGTTCAACGGCGGCTTCGAGTTCGACCGGCCGCTCAACGGCGACCCGCGTCCGCCGGTCTCCTCCCCCTGGTTCACCGAGGGCCCCGACTGGAAGGGCGTCGACGTCGGCCTGAACAACATGCTCACCGGCAGGAACAACGCGTTCGTGTTTTCCACCGCCTCCAACTGGAACGCGATCCTGCAGACGGTGCCGGTGTCCCCCAACGCCCACTACGAGCTCACCGGCTGGCTCCGCACCTCCGACAAGGTCAACACCGGGTTCTTCGGCGCCCGGCTCGCCGGGACGTGGCCGCCGCCCGGCGAGGTGCACTTCGGGCCGATCAAGAAGGACTACGTCCAGCTCACATCGGTCTTCCGCACGACGACCCAGACCCAGGCCACCGTCTTCGCCGGGCTCTGGGGAGTCGGCAACGGCGCCGAGTGGATCCAGGTCGACGAGGTGAAGCTCCGCCGAATCCCGTGATCGGGGCGGGCACGTCCGGCGAGGGCCCGCGCCCTGGCCGGACGTGCCCTTTCCCGGCCGCAACCGGCAACTCCGCTTATCGATGCGTGCTCGCGCGATTACGCTCATCTCGGCGCACTCCCCCACCGAGGCGGTGTTCTTGCCCACGGAGCCACCACCCGACCGAGTCCCGCGGAACCGAACCGAATTCGCCGAGGCGCTCTCGCTGCTCCGCGAGCGCGCCGGGCTCACCATCCGGGACGTCTCCCGCGCCACCGCGATCCCGGTGGCGACGCTCGGCGGCTACTTCTCCGGCCGTCACCTGCCCACCCAGCAGAACCTGCGCACGATCCTGACCGTCTGCGGCGCCACCGGTCCCGAGCCGTGGACGGACGCTCTTGCCGTGCTCCGTCGGGCTCCCGGGCCGCGGGCGGCGAACGCCGAAGCGCCCTATCCCGGTCTGGCAGCCTTCCAGCCGGCCGACGTCCGCTGGTTCCACGGCAGGGAACGGCTGACCGGCGACCTGCTGGAGCGGGTCCTTGGCCTGGCCGCCGCGGGCGGCGGGACGCTGGCCGTCGTCGGGCCGTCGGGTTCGGGGAAGTCGTCGCTGCTCGGCGCGGGACTCGTCGCCGCGCTGAGCTCGGACCGGCGGCTCCCACCCGTCCGGATGACACCTGGCAGGGATCCGGCCGCCGCCCTGCGCGCGCTGTGCCTCGACGATCCGTGCTGCCTGGTCGTCGACCAGTTCGAGGAGGTCTTCACCCAGTGTGAGGACGAGGCCGGGCGTCACGCGTTCGTCGCCGGCCTCACCGGCGGCGGAGTACCCGCCGGGTCGGTCGTCGTCGTGGCGCTCCGCGCCGACTTCTACGGCGAGGCGCTGGCCTGCCCTCCGCTGGCCGAGGTGCTGCGCGCGGGGCAGCTCCTGATCACTCCGATGAACGAGACGGAGGTGCGGGGCGCGGTCCTCGGCCCGGCCCGCGAGGCCGCGCTGGACGTCGAGGACGGCCTGGTCGAGCTGGTGCTGCGGGACTTGGCTCCGGCCGAGCTCGACACCGCCGCCGCGCACGATCCCGGTGCGCTCCCGTTGCTGTCCCACGCGCTGCGCACGGCGTGGGAGCACGGCAACCGCAAGCGGCTCACCGTCGCCGACTACACCGCAGGAGGCGGGATCCATGGCGCGATCGCCAAGTCCGCGGAGGCGGTGTACGAGACGTTCGACGGACCGGAGGGCGAGCTGGTCAAGGCGCTCTTCCTCCAGCTCGTGCGGATCTCCGGTCCCAGGGCGGCGACCCGGCACCGGATCCCGAGCGCCGACGTCGACGGGCTCGCCGACGTCGCGGCCCCCTTCGTCGCCGCACGGCTGCTGACCCGGGACCGCGACGGCCTGCAGATCACCCATGAGGCGCTGATCCGCTGCTGGCCGCGGCTGTCGGAGTGGATCGAGCTCGACCGCGACCGGCTGCTGTTCGGCCAGCGCCTCGCGGAGGCCGCGCAGGAATGGGAACGCGAGCCCGGCGACGACGCGCTCCTCTACCAGGGCCTGCGCCTGGCGGAGGCGCGGGCGTGGGTGGAGGTTGCCGCACCGGGCGCGGTGCCGTCACGGGTGCGGGAGTTCGTCGTGGCGGGCGCGCGGCGTGAACGCGCCCGGATCCGCCGGCTCTACCGCCTCGTCGCGTTCCTGAGCGTCCTCGTGCTGGTGACCGCCGTGACGAGCCTCGTCGCGCTGCGGGCGACGGGCACCGTGTCCCGTCAGCGTGACGACGCGCTCTCGGCAAAGGTCGCCAATGAGGCGACGTCGCTGCGGGCGGCCGATCCGGCGCTGGCCGCGCAGCTGTCTCTCGCGGCGTTCCGGCTCGCCCCGACGACCGAGGCGCGCGGCAGCCTGCTCAGCGGATACGCGGCGCCGTACGCGGTCCAGATGTCCGGCCATACGGGCGCCGTCTACCAGATCCAGTACAGCCCCGACGGCAGGACGCTGGCGAGCGCGAGCCTGGACGGCACTGTCCGGCTGTGGAACCTCGCGGACCCGCGCAATCCCGCGCCGCTGACCGTGTTGACCGGCCACTCCGCCGCGGTGACGGCCGCGGTGTTCAGCCCGGACGGCCGCACCCTCGCGACCACCGGAGACGACCGGACGGTCCGGCTGTGGAACGTCGCCGACCCGGCCCGACCAGCGCCGCTCGTGACGCTGCGGGGCCACTCCGACGGCGTCCGGGCGCTCGCCTTCGCCGCTGACGGCCGCACCCTCGCGTCCGGCGGATACGACCGGACGGTCCGGCTGTGGAACGTCGCCGACCCCGCACGGGCGAAGCCGCTCGCGGTGCTGACCGGTGCGGGCGCGGGGGTGAGCGCCCTGGCCTTCAGCCCCGACGCGCGCGTCCTCGTCGCCGGGGCCTACGAGAAGAACGCGCACGTCTGGGACGTCTCGGCGCCCGGCCGGCCGCGCCGCCTGCCCGAGCTGAAGGGAAACTCCGACCGGATCCTGAGCGTCGCGTTCAGCCCGGACGGCGGCGTCCTGTCGGCCAGCGGTTTCGACGGTCTCGTTCACCTGTGGGCGGTCTCCGGAACGCGCATCGACCACGTCGCCGGCCTGCAGGGCCACACGAGCGGCGTCAGCGGCGCGTCCTTCGCCGGCCGGACGCTCGCCACCGGCTCCTACGACCACTCGATCCGCCTCTGGGACACGACGGATCCCCGGCGGCCGAGCGCCCCGGTCGTCCTGGAGGGCCCTTCCGACACCGTCTACTCGCTGGACTTCTCCCCGGACGGCCTGACCCTGGCGAGCGCGGGCGCCGACGACACGATCCGCCTGTGGGACCTGCGCCGCCCGATCCTCGGCGGCAACAACGGCGAGGTCGACTCACTCGCCTTCAGCCCCGACCGGAGGCTGCTGGCCATCGGCAGCTACCAGGCGTTCCGACTCTGGGACGTCACCGATCCGCACGTCCCACGCGCCGTCGCGTCGGTCGGCGGCCTCGGCGACCATGTGCAGTCGGTCGCCTTCAGCCCCGACTCCCGGCGGCTAGCGGCCGGTGACCTCGACGGGACGGTCGGCGTCTACGACGTGGCCGCTCCGGCCCGTCCCCGGCTCGCCATCACACTCCGTCCGGGCCGCGGCAACGTGTTCGCCGTAGCGTTCGCGCCCGATGGACGGCATCTGGCCATAGCCGGAGAGGATTCCGACGTCACCGTCTGGGCCTCCGACGCGCCACAGAGCCCGCCCGCCGTGCTGCGCGGCCACGCCTCCGGCGTCCAGGCGCTCGCCTACTCACCGAACGGCCGGCTCCTCGCCACGGCCGGCGCTGATCATACCGTCCAGCTCTGGGACACCCGGGGCAACTCCAGGACCGCGACCCTGAAGGGCCACGCCAACGGCGTGAACGCCGTTGCCTTTTCCCCGGACGGCCGGCTCCTCGCCAGCGGCGCCGCCGACCGCACCACGATCCTCTGGGACATCACCGACGCCCGCCGGCCGCACGAGGTCCACCGCCTGAGCACGGGCTCCGACGCCGTCTACTCGGTGGCCTTCAGCCCTGACGGCCGGCTCCTCGCAACGGCCGGCTCCGACGGGGCCACCGCGCTGTGGACGCTCGGGACGGAACCCGTCCGGTCTGCGCTGCTCACCGGACATCGCGGGACGGTCTACGCGGTCGCCTTCTCACCCGCCATGCCCTACCTGGCGACCGGCGGCGCCGACTACACCGCCCGCCTGTGGACCACCGACACCGCGGCCGCCTCCCTCTGTCCCCTCGGCCCACCGCGCATCGCCGAACCCACATGGCGCTCCCACTTCCCCGGCATCCCGTACCGCCCCCCATGCCGAAGTTGACCGTGCTGTGCGCACGTGTGACGTTCAACGTCCAACGGCGATAGCGAGCCAGTTCGGGCTACAGGAGGACAACCTGGCAGTTTTCCGTCCGGCCAGACCGTGGTGCTGTCACCCGCCACCAACACTCAGGGCGGCGTAGCCCCGCCGACATCGGGTGCCGTTGCCAGGGGTGACGCTTGAGCAGCGTCGGCCACCGTTAGACGAACCGAACATCTCGCCGACGAACCGTGAGATTGATAACGGTTGTCATTATTGGCTCGTCCTGGACTGTACTCGTTGTGGGCAGAGGCTGCCCGCCGCCCGGCTCTGCGCCGGGGAGACAAGACAAACAAGAGAGGCTTGCTCATGTCCAAGGTGCGATTGCCTGGGAACGGCACGCTGCGGGGGGTCGTCATCGGCCTGCTGGGGTTGCTGTTCTGTGTGGCGGGGGACGCGTTCTCCGCCCTTGGCGCCGAAGATGAGAAGCAGTTCCCCTTCGCGCCGGGCGCGCTCGGCGCGATCTTCGGTGGACTGTTCCTCGCGGGGTACGCCGCGCTCAGGTTCGGTCTGGAGGTGCGGCCGTTCCGCGCCAACGGCGCGGTCGCCGAAGTGTTCCGCCGGGAGCGTGCCTCGGCACGGTCGGCCCGGTGGCCGATCGGGTGCGTGGCGGTGGCGAACGTGTTCTATCTGCCGCTGCTGGTCGCTGCGACTCAGCGGGTGGGTAGTTTCGCCACGGTGATCGCGATCGCGTTCTGCGGCCCGCTGCTGGTGGCGGTGTGGGGCTCGGTGCGCGAGTCCCGCTACGCCGCGGTGCTCTGGCCGGTGCTCGCCGGCGCGGGCCTGTGGATCATGTCGCTGCAGGAGGAGGCGCACACCGACTGGCTCGGTTACGCCTTCGCCGCCGCGGCCGCGGCGTGTTTCGCCGTCAACATCAGCGCGATGGAGAAGCTGGAGGAGCGGGGCGCCGAAACGGTCGGCCTGGCCTTGGCCGGTCTGCTGACCATCCCGGGCGCGGCCAGCTGGCTGGTGATCTCGGGGGGTCTGGAATGGCTCCAGCCCCGCATCATCGGGCTGGCCGTACTCACCGGCCTGCTCACGGTGGCCGTTGCTCCGGTGCTGGAGGCGCGGGCCATCGGCTACCTCGGCAAGGAGAAGTTCGGTGTGCTGGCCGCCGGTGAGCCGATCATGGGCCTGCCGGTCGGGCTGCTGCTGCTGGGGGAAGTCCCCGGTTGGTTCGTGGCCACCGGAGTGGTGATCCTCGCGGTGGCCATCGCGGCCAACACCACTGAACTGGACAGGCCGCTGGTCCGGCGGCTGTTCGCCATGCGGTCCGGCGGGCTGCCGCACGGACATCACCTCGCCGCCGAGGCCGTGATTCCTTCGGGAGGTGCGGCCCCCGCGGCGGCCGGCACCGTGCCCGCCGACATGGCCGGTGGTGTGCCAACCCCAACTGATGCCCGGCGATCGTCCTTGGCGGTCACCGGGGCTCGGCAGCCGGAGGCACCGGCCTCCGGCACGGCCGACAGCCACTGGCTGGAGGTGGCGGCCGTACTGTGGCCGCTGGTCCAGCGCGGCAACACCGAAGCCGCCACCCTGCTCACCTCGGTGCTGCAACCGGTGGCGGACCGTATCCAGATCACGAAACGGTGATCCCCACATGAACCGCGGCGGGGAGGCAAGTGCCTCCCCGCCGTTCCCATGCCACCAGCCTCGACCAAGGTGCTCGACGTTCTAGAACTGTATTTCTTGGTTGGATGGCCCACGGTCAGGCATTACCACGGCTGTGAGGGTTGTCGTTGTGGTTCTGATCCAGCCGCGGGCCAGTTGATTATTGGGGCGTTCGAAGTGGTCGATGCCGTCGAGGTGAGCTTGAGCCGCGGCTTTGGCGCGGGTGTGCTCGGGCGGTGGTGAACTCGCCACGGGCGAGGCAGCGCCGAGCGGCGCACATGGTCATCTAAGGCGGGGGCTGGAGCCGATACGGCGGCCTCGGCGATCTGGCTGACCACCGCCTGGCTGCTGGACGTCGCCGATGACGCCCCGCCCGGAACCGAGCGGGCCAAGATCCGGGTGGACGCCGTGCGCACCGGCCCTTGCCGCCAGCGGCGGGGGCGCCACGGTCGGGCTGATGCTGCCGTTCCGGCGGCAGCGGCACGCCGAGCTGGCGACCGCGCTGGGGCAGTTGAACGCGGCCAAGCGGCGGATCACTGAGCTGTACAACGCCGCCGCCGAGCAGCTCGGCTCCGACAAGGCCCCCGTCCGCCTCACCGCGCTGTACACCCGAGAACGGCTGGCCAACGACAACGAGCGGCACCGGCAGACCATCATCAACATCATCTGCGCCGACCTGCGCATGCCCTACACCTCACCCCCGACCGACCGCCCCGACCTCCAGGAAGAAAACCGGGAACGGGCACGCCGCAACGCCGCCCGCTACCGCGCCGTCCGCGACAACCGGCCCTTTCCCTTCGAACCCGCACCCCACAGCCCAGACCCCCGCGAGGAACACCAAGTCCGCCTCACCGCTGTGGCATCGGGGGCGGGAGCTGCCGGGCGAGCAGCTAGGCGTGGGCGGTCTTCGGCTCCTCCGACACCAGCTTGTAGCCGGTGCGGCGCGGTCGTCCGGCGCTTGGTGCCGTCTGGGTGCAGCGCCTTGGTCAGCATCGAGCGGCGGTGCCGACTGGGTGGCCGCGTTCGCGCTCGCCGTTCCGTCGACCTTGCTGGCCTCGCCGGTCCTGGCTGTCGCGGTGGTGGTCGCGACAATCGGCCCCGCCGGCGAATCGTGAACCAGACGTCATCGGCGGCGGGACAGCAGGCCGCTGGCCAGGTAGGCGGCGTGCCCGTCCATCTGGACCCCGGCGCGGTCGTAGCGCTGAAGGGTGGCCAGGGACGCGTGCCCGGTCAACTCCTGGATCTTGTTCGGGGGGACACCGGCGGCGCTGAGCAAGGTGACGACGGTCGCGCGGAGGACGTGCGGGGTCAACTGCCCGGGGCGCAGGTCGACGGCGCGGGCGGCGCGGCGCAGCGCGGTGGTGACCCGGCCCCGGTTCCACGGCCGCCCGTCGGGGTGCTGCAACAGGAACTCGTGGTCGGCGCGGCCGTGCAGGAGCGGCTCGACCAGCAGCCGCACCCGAGGCACGACCGGCACCGGGAGGACCCTTCCTCCTTTGACACGGAACCGGGCGACGAAATGCCCCCCGTCCCAGGTGAACGCCGACACCGGCATGGCCTCGAGTTCCCCGGTGCGCAGCCCGATGTTCAACAGCAGCGCGACCGCGGCGGCATCCAGGGGACGGTCTCCGGCGATCGCCTCGGCGCCGTCCATCAGGTCGGAGGCCTCGTGCTCGGCCAACGCGGGCGTCATCCCGATCCTGGGAGTCTCCGGCGGGTCGACGAACACGGCCGGGTCGTAGTCGATGACGTGCCGGCGCAACGCGTAGGCGTACAGCGACCGCAGCGCCGAGATGCGCTGCGCGGCGGTGGCCGCGCCGAGCGGGCGCCCGCCCTTCAGCAGCTGCGCGGCATGACCGGTGCCGGTGAGGATCTGGTCCTTGTAGGCGACCAGGACGTCCTCGGTGACCTCCCACAGCCCGGCGCCGGGCACCGCGATCTCCAGCCACCGAAGGAACGCCGCCAAGCAGTGCAGGTAGCCGCGGCGGGTGGCGACGGTGTTGCGGGACTGAAGCCACGCCGCGACGGTCGGCCACTCCTGCCCGGCAGGCGGCCGGGACAGCCGGTCGACCAGGTCGACGTTCGCCGCCGGGACCTCTCCCTCACCGCGGCGTCGCCGCGGCGACAAGCCGGGGATGTCCCCCACCGTGATCAGTCTCGGCGCCGGTGCGGGCGCCTGCCGGGGCCTGGCCCCCGGTGCCGGCGGCGACGTACCCGCGTGGTGTCGTCGATCCGGCGTGGACGGCGGCGCTGAGCTCGGCCCGGAGCCCGATCCAGCGCCCGGTTCGGGCGTGCCAGGCGGTGTGAAACCGGGCGGGTGGATCGCGGTGGGCTCCAGCGTCCGCCCGCCGTCGACCTCGTTGAACCGGGTCATCGGGTGACCGTGACGGCGCCGAGGAGCTGCTTGAACCTCGTCGCGCGGGCGCTGGCGGCCGCCGTCGGGGTGAAGCGGTAGCACGCCACCCGGACGCGGCGCCGCTCGCTGGGGTGGTCGCACAGCCGCCAGTTCGCCACGGCGGCCATGTTCAGGATGACCTCGAAGGCGGGATCGGGTTCGGTGGCGTGCGCCATCACGGCCTCGCGCACGACATCGGCGACGTTTTCATCGGCAAAGTCGGCGAACTCGGGTGTCAGCGACACGACCACCGCGGCGGCGTAGCCAGCGCTCCGGTCGCCGGTCGCGGCACGACGGGGCCAAGCCATCCGGGTCCCCCTTGGTTGAAAGCGACAAGCGGCGGCGTGCCGAGACCAATCCGGCCCGCACCCGCAGGCAGCATCTTGCCGGATACCAACGAGTTATCCGGCACCCGACTCCTAGAGGATGCACCTCACCCTTGGCCGGGCGGGCGGCTCCCGCAGCCAACCCGGAACTTCTTAGCCGTGAATGGACACCCACCTCGGTCTCGGCATGTGGCCTGGGGCACGGTCTGCGGGCTGTGTGTCGGCGCAACAGCCGCCGGGCTCCGAGGACGGCGCCGGTGAGCTGGCCGGTAAGGGCGAGGACGCCCCGCGTAGAGCGGCCATCTGGTCCAGCAGCCCGTTGTTCATGCTCTGGGCGTAAGCGCTGCTGAGCGAGGACACACCCAGCCATCCGAACGGCCCGGCCCGGTACTGGATGGTGATCACCACGGCGTCGCGGCGGGCGAGGGCGGCGCCGTTGTACCAGGGGTCGCGGGCAGAGCCGGAGGTGAAGCCGCCGCCGTGGACGAACACGATCACGGGCTTGTCGCTCGGGTGGAGGGCGTCCACACGTTCGGGGTCAGGCAGTCCTCGGAGGTCGGGGTGCCCTTGGCCATCTCGTGGTCGTCGGGCTCCCGGACGCACGCCGACCCGAATACGGTGGCGTCGCGCGGTTGGGTCCATGTGGCCGGTGGGGCGGGCGGCAGGAATCGCCGGGGGTCGACGGGCGGCGCCGCGTACGGGATGCCTTTGAAACCGACAGGCCCTGTTCGAGGATGCCGGTCACCGGCCCAGCGGCGGTGGTGACCACCAGTCCCCCGGGCATCTGGCCGCGCGGCGGAACCGCCTGGGCGGACCCGGCGGCCGAGACCGCGGCCAGTACCGGCGCCGCGCCCCCGGCGAACACCGAGCGTACCCATGCGGCGTCGAGCCGGGCTCGCCGTGTCGGTCCCGTTCGGGCGTGGTGGCGACACTGGCCGCTTCACCAAAGCTGCATGTGCCCACCCCGGCCGACCGTAGCGCGGGCAGCCGTGGTGGCCCGGCACCCCGCCGCCGACATCAGATAGCCGCCCAGCCGCATCAGGTCCGGTGGGCCGGGACAGTCGTCGCGGCCACACGGCAGGGGCTCGCAGCGCGCCGTTCCACACAATCAGCATTGTGTGATGTGATTCAGGGTTGTCACTATCCGATTCAATCCGACTCAGATCTGATTCTAATCGGATCGGATCGGTTGATAGTCTGAGAGGATGACAAACGATCATGCTGACCGCGAGCGCGCCGCAGCTGGCAGTCCCGAGCCGCTCGATCCGCCCGACGCGCTCGCTGACGCTCCCACCGAGCCGCTCCTGGACGAGCCGCTCCTGGACGGCCCGGTCGACGGTGACGACCTGTCCGCCGCGGCGGTCGCCGAGCGCACCGCCCGCACCGAAGCGGCCGGCCGCCGCCCGTGCGAGCACTGCGGCCGCCCGATCCCGCGCGGCGCCCGCCGAGACGCCCGGTTCTGCAGCACCAAGCACCGCAACGACAACGGCAGGCAGGTGCGCCGCCAGGAGACCGCCGAGCTCGGGCCCGCGCGCACGCTGCGCGCCGAAGCCGCGCTACTGGCCCCGCTGGTCGCCCAACTCGGCGAGCACGCCGGCGCACTGACCGCGCTGCTGAACGGCGCGGTTGCCGACGCGACCAACGACGCAGAGGAGGCGCGTCGCGAGGCGCAGGCCGCGCGCCGCGCTACCGACGAGGCCGGGACCCGCGCCGCTCTCGCCGAGGCCCGCGCCGACGAGGCCGACGCCGCGGCGAAGGAGGCGCGCGCTGACCGGGATGAGAAGGTCGCCGCCGCGCGCCGCGACGCGCGCGAGCAGGTCGCCGACGCGCGAGCCGACGCCGAGCGGGCGTGGCGACAGCAGGGGCAGGCCCAGCGCGCCCAGCAGGCAGCCGAGGAGGAGACCGCCGCGGAACGGCACCTGCGCGAGGTCGCCCAGCAGCAGGCCGTCGAGGCCGGGCGGGAGTGTGCCGAGACCGCCGCGCAGTTGGACGCGGCGCACCAGGAGACCGCGCGACTGCTGGAGGAGCTGCAGGCCGCACGCGCCCAGCTCGCCGAGGAGCAGGCGCGGCACGCCGCCACCGCCGACCGCGCCGATACCGCCGAAGCGGCCCTCGCCGAGACCCGCGACCAGCTCACCGACGCCCAGCGGCAAGGGCGGACCGCGCAGGAGAGCGCCGCGCGCAACGAGCGCGCGGCCGAGGAAGCCGCCGCGGCGGCCGACGCCGCGCTACAGGACGCCGCGCAGGCCCGCGCCGACTTGCAGGCCGCCCGCGCGGCCGCCGACGCGGCGATGAACGAGGTGCGGCGCCAGCTGGAGGAAGCGCGCGCCGAGGCCCGCACGCAGCGCGAACGCGCGGCCGCCGCCGAGCAACGCGCCCAGACCGCAGAACACGCCGCCGAACAGGCCGCGCGCGCGGCGCCCGACGGCCGATGATGGCTGCCTTACCCCGTAAGCCCGCACAGAGACAAGCGGAGGCCCGATGTCCCTCTCCCCTCCCCCGATCGTCCCCTCCCCCGATCGTCCCCGCCTCCCACCGACCCGCCGCTCGGCGCGCTGACCGGGACGGCCGGAGTACCGGAGGTGCCCTGCCCGGACCTGCGCTGCCGGTCCTGCGGTGAGCCGCGCCTGCTGGACGTGGCCAGCGGATGGCTGGCCTGCGGGAACCCGGTTTGCTGCACGTGGCCGGCGGCCAACCAGCTCGTGTGCGTGACCGGCGGGCTGCTGTGGGGGGCGGCCGCGATGGCCCATCGCCGTACGGCGGACCGGCGGTGCGCGCACTGCGGTGACTCGCCCGCGGGGGACGCAGCCCGCTGGGGCGTCTACGCCATGTATGTCGCGATCGCCGTACCGCTGATCTACACGGCCACGCGCTGGGCCTGAGAGTTCCATATCTCAGGGAGACGCACATGATCAGGTGGGCAGGTCTGCTTCTCATCCTGCTGGGTGCCGGGCACACACTCGGCGGCCTGCTACTGACGGCGGGACGCCATGCCGACTCGTGGTTCACCGGTCGGCTGTGGCGGCCGGAGGAGGGAATCACCGACATGAGCTCGGCCATGGCCGCGTTCTGGCTGACGCTGGGCAGCTTTGGCGTCCCGCTCGCCGTGGTCGGCATGATCGTTCTGTGGTTGGACCGCCGAGGCTTGGGGTGGGGGGCGGGTTGGCGTGTTCCGGGCCGTCGTCCCCGGTGCGCGTTCTGCTTGTTCGTCTGAGCGGCCCGGAGACGCCGGACGTCAGCGGGCCGCATGATTCCTAGACGAAACGGAACGATGCGTTGTCGTTCAACGTGTAGTTCAGGTTGCGCCAGCTCTGGTATCCGACCCAGTCGCACGAGCCGTTGTACCACTCGCTGTAGCAGACGTGCACGTTCAGGCCGGTTCTGTTCCACACGGAAGCGGCGTTGTTCTTGACCCCTTGTCCCTGGCCGGGAGCGGGCGAGATGAATCTGTAGGGCGCGAAGTCGCCGACCGGGGCGGAGAAGTCCGACAGGGATCCCCACAGGTTGCTCCCCCAGAAGAAGCAGACTTCGCCGGGTTCGCAGACGCCGTTCTGGGCTGCTGCTTGGGCGGTTCCGGTGACGCCGACCGTAAGAGCGCCGGCGAGCACTCCTACCGCGGCCATGCTGCGCATGCGCATGGGTTTCCTTCTTTCGGGCGTGGTTGTTCGTGGAATCGGATCGGGCCGGGTCTTGCTCGGGGACATCGCGTACGTGTCGACACGAACTGCTAGATCACAAATGGATTGGTGGGCGTTGTCCGACCAGAGGTGATGAGTCCGTTCGTGGTCCCTGCCCGGCGGGTCGGCAACCGGTCTGTCGGGGCTGGTCCATGCCGTGACGGGGCAGGCGGAGGAACGGATTCACGCTGAGCGAGAAGGGGGATTTCGGTTGCGACTGCTGTGGATTTTGAGACACGTCACACTGCACTGTCAATAGTAAGCCGCAAAGGATCAAGAAGTTCTCGCCGGTCAGGGCTGTGCGAGCTTCTCGGCCCTGCCGCTGCGGCGCGAGCGATGGCGCGCCGCCCCCATGTCGACGGTCACGCTATAAAGCCAGGTCATAGGCCCGTGAGCTGTGACGAGCGGGTCCCGGCGCCGCATCGCCTCGCTGGTCGAGCGGCCCCCCACCCAGGTCGAGAACCGCGTCCTCGCCGAGCTCGCGGGAACGTCTTCGACCGCTGACCCGCCTCTTGCCTCGAACCCTTGGGGCAGGCCGTCCACCACCGTGACGGGGTTGACGGGCCGGCCGCCTGAGGGGCCTTCTTCTTCCGGTTGGCGGCCTGGTCCCTCTTCTCGGGAATGACTCGCGGTCTTCGCCCCGAAACCCGCGGCGAGCGGGAACGCGGCGTCGAACGCGGCGCGGGTCAGGCAGTGCTGCCCGTTCAGCGGCGCGGTGGCCTCCCAGCCGGCGGCGCGGCGGATCCCTTTGCGCGACAGCCGCACCACGAACCCGTGCCCGCCGAGCTTCACGGTCGCGCTGAACACGGCGATCGTCATGTCGGCCTCGCCCGCCCGGACCAGCTCGACCAGCGGCGCGGCCTCGCGCGCGGTCTCGGCGAGGTCGGCGTCCAGGAAGAGCAGGTGGCGGGGCCTTAGCCTGGGGCGGTGGCCGCTCTGGTGATCTCGCCGGCCGGTACGGGGACGCGTTCGCCGCCCTGGATCCGTGCCAGGCGGGGCTGATGGGGATCGCCGGGCAGGACGCGCGGCTGACCGCGGAAGAACGCCGACACCGAACGCCGGAACCGCGCTTGCGACGCCGCACTCCGCCGTCGGGGGGAGAACATGCCGCTGTCGGTGTCGAGCCGCAGGTGTAGGTCCGGCCGGACGAGGTCGACGGTGCGGCGGCCCGCATAGCGATCCACACACTCGGCCACGGACACACGCTGAACATCGGCAGGACGCACCGCCTGCCCGCCCGCGAGACATTCGAGCACTGGCGCGACAGCGGCGCCGGGGACGAGTGCGGCGGGGATGATCTGGGCTTCGTAGTGCTCGCGCTGGGGTACGGGGTCGCCGAACCAACTGTGACGCCGTTGTGCGGACGTGGAGGTGGGGGTGGCCGAGGTGGGGCGGTGTGGATCCGCGGACGAACTCGCTGATCTGGTCGAACAGTGCCCTCTCCCCCATGTTCTCCTGTACCCGCCCGGCCTCGCCCAACGCCGCTGGCTGCCAGCGGCCCGCGCCGCCGCGGCGGCCCAGCGGGACTGGGTGGCCCGCACCTACGAGGAGCGCGGCGCGGGAGGTAGCGGAGGCCGACGTCGGCGAGGCGGTGCAGGAGGCGGTGGGCGGCGGGGGGGGCCGGGCGTCGCCGGTGGCGAAGAACTGTTCGGCCGAATGACCGACCTTCCCTCCCCGCTGATTGGCCGTGCTGGAGGGCCACATCGGACCCCCCGTGAGCAGTGACGATGACCCTCCGCCCAACCTGGAGGACAAGTCGCTGCCGCTCGCGATGCGCCGCTAGGCCGGCGCGGAGCCGTGGGTCATGGCGGACACCACCGAGCTCGTCGCCGACGCCGACGGGTGGACGCTCCGGAGCGCGACGGGCTGCCGCACGGCCCACAGCGAGCACACGATCGCCATCACCGACGACGGCGCCGAGATCCTCGCCCTCCCGAAGTAGGGGGTGCCGCCGACGGAGACCGGCACCGGGCGAGCAGTCCACTGCAGATGGCCGGTCCGCACCCTCGAAAGCTTCGAGGGTGCGGACCAGCCCTGTGTTCGGAGAGCTCCGACCTCAGCGGGTCTACCGGCCGAGGTCGACGGCGCGTCCCGTGCCGGTCGTGGGGTCGCCCACAATGGCCCGGGTGACACCGTCCTCACCGACGGTGACTCCCGTCACCACCACTTCACCACTGGCGGCGGCCAGGGCTCCGGCCTCATCCAGCGGCTGGACAGGTTCCCTACGCGTCATGATGTTCCTCCTGGAGGTTCTGCTTTGCCGCGCGTTGACGCGACCCGATGCCGAGCACCGGCCTCTTACACCGTGCACGGCTGACCGGGACCGGCAACGGCATCGCGCCCGAGGGCATGGCCGAGCGGCTCCGGGCGACCGTGCGCCCCGCGCGTCACCCCTGCCCGTGTTCCGACGCGATCCCGACCACCCGGCTGGACTTGGACCCCCGCGCCCTGTTCCCTACTTCTCCTGATCGGTGGCCGGTTCAACGGATCCCGACGTGAACCAGAACCCGCTGGCTATGAGTACGGCTGCCGCCGCGATTCCCGTCGCCCACCAGAACAGCGACGAGATGGTGTCGCCCGGGCGTCCGTTGCCTGAGGTGAACGGAATGAGCAGCACGGCGAGCCCGATAGTGCCGCCAACGGTCAGCGCGGCCTGCAAGATGCCCGCGGTGACGCCCGCGTCCTCGGGACGGGTCGTCGACAGGATCGTCATGTTGACCGGGACGATCGCCAGGCCGATGCCGACGCCGAGCGCGACAATCGGGGGCAGAACGTCGGCCGCGTACGAACTGCCGGCGTCCAAACGGGTGAGCCACAGAACGGCGGCCAGGACCACCACGAGGCCGAGCACTCCGCGGATCTTGAGGGGTATGCCGGACAGGTATTTGGTGAACACCTGCACGGTGAGCAGAATGCCCAGCCCGAACGGCAAGATCGCAAGGCCGCGTTCCAGGGGGCCGAAGCCGAGAACGACGTTCAGATACTGGACCTCGTAGAAGAGGAAGGCGGTCAGGACGGCGGCGAGCAGCATCAGGCCCAGGAAACCGCCGACGCGCTCGCGGTGTGCGAATACCCGCAGGGGCAACAGAGGTTCGCCGGACCGGGAGTCGACGGCGAGCAGCGCCAGGACAAGCACGACGGTGGCGCCTAGCGAGATCAGCGTCCCAACGTCGTCCCAGCCGCGCTCCGCGGTCCGGACGAGTCCGTACACCAGGGCGACGAGCGCTCCGGTGACCAGGAGGGCGCTGGGCGCTCCGAAGGAGCGGCGGGTGGCGGGGCCTCGCTGCGGGCGAGGACCTTGGCGGCGATCAGGACGATGGCCAAGGCGACGGGGACGTTCACCAGGAGCGTCCACCGCCAGTCTCCCGCCCAGGTCAGGACGCTGCCGAGGATCATGCCGGCGGCGGCGCCGAGGCTGCTGACGGTGGCGTACAGGCCGAACGCCTTCTGCTGTCGTTCCCCCTCGAACTCGATGGTCAACAGGGCGAGACCGGTGGGTCCTGCGATGGCGGCCCCTGCTCCTTGCAGGGCGCGTCCGACGAGCAGTACAGGGAAGTTGGGTGCGAGCCCGGCGAGCAACGACGAGGCGCCGACCAGACTGACCCCGAACAGGAAGACTCGGCGGTGTCCGAGTACGTCACCGAGGCGTCCGGCGAGTAGGAGCAGGCCGCCGAAGGCGAGGAAGAAGCTGTTGAGCACCCAAGAGGCGCTGGTGACGCCGAGGTCCAGGTCGGTCTGGGCGCCGGGCAGCCCGACGTTCATGATCGTGCCGTCGAGCTGGAGCATGAACTCGGAACGGTCATGGAGCCGACGGCGCCCTACATCGCCCAGCGCCCCAAGCGCGCGGATGGTCGGCGCAATTACGACGCGATCCTCGCCGCCGCCCGCAAGGCCTTCGCGGCCTCCGGGTCCGACGCCTTCCTCGAGGACATCGCGGCGCAGGCAGGCGTGGCGATCGGCACGCTCTACCGGCACTTCCCCACGCGGGCCTCCCTCGTCGAGGCCGCCACCAGGGACGGCCTCGATGCGCTCATCGCCGAGGCCCGCACGCTCGCCGACGCGAGGGATCCGCTGGATGCCCTCACCCACTGGATGCGCAGTGCCGTGGTCCACATCAGCACCTTCCGTGGCCTGGTCGGCATCCTCACCGAGGCGATGTACGACGAGGGCACCCCGTCGCACGTGGCGTGTACGGCGATGCACCGTTGCGGCACCGATCTACTACGCGCCGCTCAGGACGCGGGCCGAGTGCGAGCCGACCTCACGCCCGACGAACTGTTCGATCTCCTGACTGCGGCCGGTTGGGTGCGCGAGAACTCGACGCCGGGCAGGGACGCGAGCGTCCGGCTCCTACAGCTGATGCTGGAGGGAGTGGTGACCGGCGACGCGCATCGGCACTAATTAGATGCAGTAGTGACACGCGCGGTGCAGATCTCGCCCGTGCCCCCGGATCTCGACGGATACCAACGGTGCGACTCAACCCTCCTGGAGGGAGGCTCGTCCCACGACCCCACCCTGCACAAGGACAAGCGTATTCAGGCGCAACTTTCGGTACGCGCCGCGGCTCTCACAAATGGTCGAATTCTGAGAAGCGCCCGCTCAGCAGGCCGACAGAGCGCAACGCGGGGCGGATCTCGTCTCAGAATTCGTTCTCACGCGGTTGGTGCCGGGAACGCGCGCGAGAAGGTCTTCGCCGAGAAAGTCTCCACCCGCGTGCGGATCCGCCCCGAGTTCGAAAACGCCCTGGAAGCGTGCCGGCAGATCAAGGCGCGCGCCCCACACTGCCGGGTCATCCTCACCGTGTACGAGATGAAGCGGCTCGGCCGCGACTCCGCCGAACTGACCGCACTCGCCGACCACCTCACCGCACACGGCATCGCCCTGGAAATGCTCGCCGGCCCACTGACCGGGACCTACGACCCATCCGGCACCGGCCGGGTTCTGTTCGCGTTCTTCGCCGCGATGGCCGAAGAGGACATGCTGCACACCGTGCTCCGCCGCCGCTTCCGCGGCGAATCCGTCGAAGACATTCGGTCAGACCTGATCATCCCCACCGGCAAACGCAAAGGGCAAAGCCCGAGCCCTGCCAGCATCTACCGAGCGCTGGCCGAACACGACAAGCGCCAGCGCCACCCCGAGACGGTGTAACAAGCCCACGCCAACTTCACCGCCCTACAGGCCCACACCTGACCGGCATCTACGAGAGACCACGGCAGGTTTCTGGCGTATTCCGGTCCCGTCCCTACGAAGAACTCCGCGCCGTCGGGATCGGGCATCAGCGCCCAGCCGCCGTTGCCAGTGCCGGGTGAGTTAGGAGATTTCCTGGGCGGTTCCATCGGCTGCCGACCGTTCGATGGCGGCGAGGAGCCGGTGGTGCCGCAGGGCTGTCTCGAAATTGGGGTGTGGCTGCCGGTCTTCTTCGATGGCCCGGGCGACCTCCTGGTAGAGGGCCGCGATGTTGGCCGGCGGGCCGGACCGGATGCCGGCGGGGACAGTGCGATAGGTGTCGGGCACCGCGAGTACGTCGTCCCCGATCCTGATGTTCCAGTCGTTCCAGTGGATGTACGTCTCGCGCTGGGCCGGAGTGGCGGTCAGTGTTGCGTCGCTGCCGACGAGTTTGAGCGCGAACGCGTCTTGGATGGGTCCGTTGCCGCCGTGAATGGCGACGGAGGCGGTGGCGCCGCTGGTCAGCAGTCCGTGCAGCAGCACGTGGCTGGGCGTGAAGTTGGGCGCGGTCTGTTCCGTCCCGGCGACCCGCACGCGGTCGTGCGTGCGGGGCAGCCGTGCCGAGACCTCGGCCAGCGGTCCCGCGACCCGTTCGAGTGTGGCCAGAAAGTGGCCGGCCATGATGGTCAGGATGTTGGTTCCCTCTGAGGGGTCGAGGCCGAACACCAGGTTCGGCCAGATTTGACTGCCGCCCCAGGGTGCACCCTCGGCCACCAGTGCGACCGATTCGAGCGTGCCGATCCGGCCTTCGGCCAACAGGTCGGCGGCAAAGCGCACGCTCGGCGAGTGGTGCCCCTGGAGGACGACCGCATGGATAACGCCTGCGGCAGTGGCGGCCTCGGTCAACTCGCTCGCTTCGTCGGCGTCGACACCCAACGGCCACTCGGACACGACGTGCTTGCCGGCCTTGAGCGCGGCCCTGATCACGGCGGCATGCCCGGACGCCTTCACCGAGACGACGACCAGGTCGACCTCGGGGTGCTCGGCGAGCTCGCCCGCGTCGGCGAAGGCGTGCCGCACGCCATGGGCGGCGGCCGCCCGGTCCGCGCTGGCCTGATTGGTGGTCGCGACCGCGGTCACCTCGAACTCCTCAAGCGCGGCCAGTGCGGGTAGGTGCGAGCCGTCCGCCCAACCGCTGGCCCCGACAACTCCGACTCGGATCATGCGTCACCCTTCAGTTATGTACCTTGCGGTATGAAACTAGAACAGTGCGACGCTCTCACGCAAGAGGTAACGTACCGAAAGGTATAGAACTGGGTGAGAGTAGGGAGGACGGCATGCCCGGCGGACGCCCACGCTCGTTCGACGCAGACGCCGCACTTGACCGCGCGCTGGAGGTGTTCTGGCGGCATGGCTACGAGGGCACCTCGCTGACCGACCTGACCGCCGCGATGGGCATCAACAAGCCCAGCCTCTATGCCGCCTTCGGCAACAAGGAAGAACTGTTCGCCAAGGTCCTGGCCCGCTACCTCGGCGGCCCCGGCGCCTACACCGCCGACGCGCTGGACGCTCCCACCGGCCGCGAGGTCGTCGAGCGGCTGATCCGCGGGGCGGTGAAACTGACCGCGGGCGAGCACACGCCCCACGGCTGCCTGTGCGTCAACAGCGTGCACGCCCGCGGCCCGGAGGCGCACACCGTACGCCAGGACGCCGTCGCGGCGCGCAAAGCCGGTGAGGCGGCGCTGCGCAAGCGGCTGGAGCAGGCCGCCGACCTGCCCTCCCACTACGAACCGGCCACCCTGGCCGCCCTCGTCCACACGATCTCCGACGGCATCGCCGTCCAGGCGGCAGCCGGCCGCAGCCACGACGAGCTACAGCAGATCGGCGACCTGGCGCTGCGCGCCCTGTTGGACTGAGAGCCCTCAGACGCCGCCGCTCCACGTCTCGAGGCCTCGCTCCGCTCACCTGTTCGTCACCCGCACCGGCCGGCGCGTCGACGACCAGGGGAAGACCTGTAGGAACGGGACGAGCCCAGACGGGGCGTGCCTGCTGTGCGGCTCGTCGACCGCGCGGTTATCCGGATACGGCATGCGGCGCCTGCTCGTGGCACGGTCTCGCTTCCGTCGTCGCATGGGCTCGTCCGGCTGCGGAGGCGAGCGAGGGACCGGGCTTGTGACGGCCGCGTCGGGCGGGCTCCGGAAATCTTCGCGGGAGCTGTCACAGCCCGGGTGAGTGCCCTGTCTTAGCTGTCGACCGGGCTGTGACCGACGGCCCGGCGGACAGGAGGGCACTCATGAAGATCGTGGTTATCGGCGGCACCGGCCTGATCGGTTCGAAGGCCGTGGAGATGCTCCGCCAGCACGGGCACGAGGCGGTGCCGGCCGCGCCGAACACGGGCGTGGACACGCTCACGGGCGAGGGACTGGCCGAGGTGCTGGAGGGCGCGTCCGTGGTCATCGACGTGTCCAACTCGCCGTCCTTCGAGGACGCGGCGGTGCTGAACTTCTTCACGACCTCGACCGGCAACCTGCTTGAGGCGGAGAAGAAGGCGGGCGTGGGCCACCACGTCGCGCTGACGATCGTGAACACCGACCGGCGGCCCGACATCGGCTACTTCCGGGCGAAGGTCGCGCAGGAGAAGCTGATCGAGGAGTCGCCGATCCCGTTCTCGCTGATCCACGCGACGCAGTTCTTCGAGTTCGGCCGCCGGATCGCCGACGAGGCCGCCGCCGGCGGCGACACGGTCCCGATGCCGCCGGTGCTGTTCCAGCCCATCGCGGGCGAGGAGGTGTCCCGGACGGTCGCGCGGACCGCGGCGGGCGCGCCGCTGAACGGCCGCCTCCAGATCGCCGGCCCCGAGGTGTCGCGGATGGACGAGTTCTTCCGCAAGGCGCTGGCCGCGTGGGGCGACCCGCGCGAGGTCGTCACCGACCCGCACGCGCACTACTTCGGCGCCGAGATGCACGAGCGCGACCTCGTTCCGGACGAGGGCGCCGCGACCCTCGGCGAGATCACATACGTCGACTGGCTGGCCGCGAACCCCGTCAAGTGACCCCCGTCCGCACCGACGAGACTAGGAGGCACCACCATGCCCGGCCCTGACGCCACCGCCGCCGAGCCGAAGCCCAGATCGACCGCGTGGCAGACCGCGCTCACCACCGTCCAGGAGGTCGAGTCGCCCTTCATCCCGGCCGGCGCGCACGCCATGACCGTGGTCATCGAGTACCCGCCCGGCGACCCCGGCGCGCCGCCGCACCGGCATCCCGGCCCGGCGTTCGGCTACGTGCTGGAGGGCGAGATGCTGATGGAGCTCGAAGGGCAGGCGCCCCGGCCCGTCCCGGCCGGTGAGGCGTTCTGGGAGCCCGGCGGCGACGTCATCCACTACCAGGACGGCAACAACCGCGACGACATGCCGGTCCGGTTCGTCGTCACCATGTTCTGCGAGCCCGGCAAGCCGATGCTGACCCTCGTGGACGAGACCGAGCTCGCCGAACGCGCACACCTGCGGGTCTCCGAAGATTCCTGACCATCCGCGAGATGCCTGTCGTCGGGCCGTCGGAGAACCGCCGCGTCCGATCCGTACTTGGGAGACTCCTCATGACCGCATCGGCGATGGTCGCCGAGTTCGATGACGTCGCCGGGTGGACCGCCGACGCCATCGAGCGGCTCGGGGAGCGGTACGCGATCCCGGCCGCGTGCCGCGGCAGCGCGAACCCGACGGCGTTGGCCTGGCTGGCGGAGGCGTGCGAGCTGAAGCCCGGATCGGTTCTGCTGGACGTGGGCGCCGGCGTCGGCGGCCCGGCGGCCTGGGCGGCGGAGCGGTTCGGCGTCCGGCCGATCCTGCTGGAGCCGATGCCGGCCGCGTGCCGCGCCGCGGCCCGGCTGTTCGGGCTGCCGGTCGTCACGGCGGACGGCGCCCGGATCCCTCTGCGGGCCGGGTCGATCGACGCCGCCTGGTGTCTGGGGGTGCTGGACACCGTCCGGGACAAGGCCGCGGTCCTCCGCGAGATCCACCGGGTGCTGCCGCCCGGTGCGCCGCTGGGGCTCCTGGTCATCGTCGCCCGGGACCCCAGGGTCCCGGGCCCGGAGGGCAACCTCTTCCCGACCCGGCGGGCGCTCGCCGGTCTGCTCGACGCCGCGGGCTTCGAGGTGGTCGAGCAGACCGACCGGCCAGGCGACGCGCCGCTGTCGTGGACGCGACGCGTCGAGCGGGTCGCCGCCGCCGTCGCGGGCCGGCACCGAGCCGACCGCGCCCACGCTCTGGCCGCCCGCCAGAGCGAGACCTTCACCCGCCTGTTCGCCTCCGGGCAGATCTCCGTGCGGCTGGTCCACGCGACCAGGCGTCCGGCCGGGCGGCCATCCGAACGATCCGCGCATGGAGGACCGATGAGCACCCCGACCGGCGACGAGTTCGAGATCGAGTTCGAGGCGGAGGTCGAGGCCGAACTGGAGCTGGCCAAGGCGAGCGACCCGGCGCGGGTCGCGGCGCAGCCGGTCTCCGAGTGGCTGTTCGACCCAGCCGAGGCCGAGGCGGAGGAGGTCGAGCTCCGCAACCTGCTCGGCGCGGCCGAGGAACTGGAGTCCGGTTTCCGGTCCTGGGGGCACGGCCCCGGCGAAGGCGCCTGACCCCTGCCCCACCTCACGACATCCGAAGCGAGACACTCATGAACCACCCACTCGGGCGGCAGCATGCCCCCGTTCCCGTCCCGTCGACCGGAATCGCCACGCTCGACGATCTCCGCGAGCACCTGCAGTGGGCGATCGAGCTGGAGCACGCGACCCTGCCGCCGTACCTGTGCGCGCTCTACTCGCTCGACCCGGAACGCAACCCCGATGGCGCGGAGGCGGTGGCGGGCGTCTTCATCGAGGAGATGCTGCACCTGGTGCTGGCGGCGAACCTGCTCAACGCCGTCGGCGGGAGCCCGCGGCTGGACGCGCCGGAGCTGCTGCCGCCGCACCCCCGGCGGCTGCCGCACGGCGACCCCTCGCTGGAGCTGTCGCTGCTCCCGTTCGGCGATGCGGCGCTCGACATGTTCCTCCGCCTGGAGCGGCCGGCGCCGCCCGGCGCTCCCGCCGAAGGCGACGGCTACGAGACGATCGGGCAGTTCTACGAAGCGATCGAGGCCGGGCTGAGCGGCCTGTGCGACCGGCTCGGCGAGGCGGAGGTCTTCTCGGGCGACCCGTCCCGCCAGGTCCACGCCGGGCACTTCCAGCACACCGCCGGACAGATGATCGCGGTCACCGATCTGGCCTCGGCGCTGGCCGCGCTGGAGGAGATCGTCGAGGAGGGCGAGGGCACGTCCCGCGGCGCGGTCTGGGACGGCGACCCCGACGTCCACCACCCCGGCCGGGACGAGGTCGCCCACTACTACCGCTTCCAGGAGCTCAGAGTCGGCCGCCGCTACCGCCGCGGCGACACCCCGCGGTCCGGGCCCACCGGCGAGCCGGTCGGCGTGGACTTCGCCGGCGTCCTGCCGATGCGGCCCAACCCCAAGATCGCCGACCATCCCCCGGGCAGTGCGATCCGCGCGGCCCAGGAGGAGTTCAACCGGACGTACTGCACTCTCCTGCACCTGCTGGAGCAGGCGTTCAACGGCTGCCCGCAGCTGCTCGGGGTCGCAGTCACCACCATGTACAGGCTCAAGGCGCAGGCCCAGGCGCTGATGCGCACGCCCGACGGCGACGGCACCACGGCCGGCCCCACGTTCGAGTACGTCCCGCCGGATGAGCGCGGTGGGAGCGCCGGCGACGAGCCGTAACGCATCAACGCACCCCGCGCGCGGCCTCCTTTTGGAGGCGCTCCGCCATCTCGGACTGGTAGCGGTTACTGTCACAGAAGTGAGGCCTGCCTTGTCTGAGCTGTCCGAGGGCAGGTGAGACCGGACAGGCCGGCGATCCGAACGGGGGCGATCTTGGTGGCGGACGGCGGACCGGGCGGCGACCCGGCGGCGGACGGGCCGGCCGCCGCCGTTCCGGAGACGGCGGGCGATCTCGACCACGCCGCGGCGGTCTTCGCCGAGGTGCGGCGACGGCTGTTCGGGATCGCCTACCGGATGCTGGGCAGCGTCACCGAGGCCGAGGACCTGGTGCAGGACGTCTGGCTGCGGTGGCAGACCTACGACCGCGCCGCCGTGGCCGATCCCGCCGCGTTCCTGGCGACGACCACCACCCGGCTGGCGATCAACGTCCTGCAGTCCGCCCGGGTCCGCAGGGAGAGCTACATCGGTCCCTGGCTGCCCGAACCCGTCGACACCGGCTCCGATCCGTACCTGGGAGCCGAACGCGGCGAAGCGCTCAGTTTCGCGGTCCTGATGCTCCTGGAACGGCTGTCGCCCACCGAACGCGCCGCCTATGTCCTGCGAGAGGCGTTCGACTATCCCTATCCGCAGATCGCCGAGATCCTCCAGGCCGGGGAGGCGGCGGTCCGGCAGCTGGTCAGCAGGGCCCGCAAGCACCTGCGGTCCGAGCGGCGGGCACCGGTGACCGGCGCCGAGCAGCGCAGGCTGCTGACCGCTTTCGTCGCCGCTGCTCGCGCTGGCGACATGGCCGCTCTGGAGGAGCTCCTCGCCGCGGACGCGGTCAGCTACTCCGACGGCGGGGGCGCCGTCCGGGCGTCCCGTTTCCCCGTGGTGGGCGGGGTCCGCGTCGCCAAGTACGTCCGGGCGTTCGCGAACCACTTCTGGGACGGGGTCGACGTGGAGTGGGCCACCGTGAACGGCCAGTGGGCCGCCCTGCTCCAGCGCGACGGCCAAACCTTCACCGTCCTCACCGTCGACGGCACCGACGAGGGCATCGGCCAGGTGCTGTGGATGATGAACCCCGCCAAGATCACCGCAGCGACGGTCGTCACCTGACCGCCCGCGCGACCCGCCACCCCGTTGGATGGCCGCACCAAGGCCGGGCGGGGGCCGTCCGCCCACAACCTGCCGCTGCCGGTCATGGGCGGAGGCCCCGTCGGGCTGCCGTCCCTTAAGCCGGTTTGCCGATGTCGATCCACCGCTGGAGCTTCTCCAGGTCCGCCTCGGGCCATGCGCCGTCGCACGGCATTCGCCCACTCAGCAGGGAACCGATGATGGCGTCGGCGTGCTCGGAGACGTCAGCATGATCGAACAGGTCGAATCGGGTCAGCATCGCGGCGCGGTCCTTCGTCCGGAACAGGGGCCTGATGTCCTGCTCGAAGCTGAGTTCGTCGCCCTCAGTTGCGAATGGCACGTCTTGCTCTCCTTGCATGGAATGGCGGCATCGGTCCCCTGGATAGACCGGACAGCCCCCTGATCCGTGACAGGCTCCGCGCCGACGAGAGTGAGCACGCACTTTCGATGGGGCTGTCACAGCCCGGACGGGTCGCCTGTCTTAGCTGGCGACCGGGCGGCGCCCGGGGCGCGGCGGGTCTGTGCTCCGGCGGTCGCCGCGAACCCACGGGAAGGCTGAAAGTGCACCGCGAGTTCAACGGCAGGGTCGTCCTCGTCACTAGAGCGTCCTCGGGCATCGGCGAGGCAACAGCGCTGGCCTTCTCGGCGGAGGGGGCCCGCGTCGCCGCCGGAGCCCGGCGCGCGGATCGGCTGGAGTCTCTCGCGCGCAAGGCGCCGGGCGAGATCCTGCCCCTCAACCTGGACGTGACCGACCAGGAGTCGGCCACCGCCTTCTCCGAGGCGCTGCGGCAGGAGGTCACGGCTCAGGGCGTTCGCGTGGTGGTCGTCGAACCCGATTTCGTCGCGACCGAACTGATCAACCACAACACGGAACCCACGATGCGGGCCCTCGCCCGGGACACGGCAGCCGCCATGCGCACCCTGCAGCCCGAGGACATCGCCAACGCCGTCGTGTACGCGGTCACCCAGCCCGAACACGTCGCCGTCAACGAGATTCTCGTCCGGCCGACCGACCAGACCAGGTAGGTGAGCGATCTCAGAACGGGCCCGGGCCCTGGGTGCCGCACCAAGGACCTGGGGCGGTGGGCGCCTCCATCCGCGATGCCGCCGGTGTCAGCCGAAGGGGTCACGAATCGGTGAGCCGTCCGGTCTTAGCCGGCAACGGTGAAGAGGTGAGGACGACATGCCCACGATCCGGACGCCCGGCGGTCACGCGGACCGCTCCCCCACCGGGGAACGGCCCAAGGACGCCTCCCGCTCCCCGGAGCCCTCGTCCCGCCGCGGTGCTGAGAGCGGTGGCCGCGGCGTTGACGACGGTCGGCCATGACCGGGCCGGACGCCGGCGCCCTCGCCTCGCTCGCGGAGATGCTCGACGAGCGGCGGCACCTGGTGGACATCGCCACCTGGATGTTCGGCTCCGCCACCGCGGCCGAGGAGATCGTCCAGGAGACCTACCGTCGCTGGTACGTCCTCGACGACGGCGAACGCGCCGCCATCTCGTTGCCACGGGCCTGGCTGACGCGGGTGGCGGGAGGCATCTGCCTGGAACTGATCGCCTCCAACGCCGGGGCCCTCCCCACTGCCTCGGCCTCCTTCGGTTCCACGGCCGAGGACCGGGATGCCTCCGTCGAGGGTCGCCGTCCGGCCCCGTCCAGCACGCCTGACCTCGCCGAGGGCTGGGCGCGGCCCGTACGGGACGTCCCCGACCGTGCGATGCTGCGGAGGCATGATCGGATCGCGCGGCGGTTCGCGGCGGCCTGCGGCGCCGGGGACACGGCCGCGCTGATGGCCGTCCTCGCCGCCGACGCGATCGTTGTCAGCGACGGCGGCGGCAAGCTGCGCGCCGCGGTCCATCCCACCCACGGCGCGGACGCCGTGGCCCGGTTCATCACGGCTCTGCTGTCGGGCAGCCCCCGTACCGCCGTGACCGTCGGGTCCGTCAACGGCCGCACCGGCCTCGTCCTGCGCCGCGAAGGGCGGAGGGTGGCGGTGGTCAGCGTGAGCACGGCGGGCGACGAGGTCATCGCGGTCTGGATCGTGCTGAACCCCGCCAAGCTGGAAGGCCGGCAACGTCCATGATCCGCGGGGCCTGGCCAGACGGGACCTGACCTTCACCTAGGCACGCGGACCGCGATGGCGGGCCGCACGGGCTGGTGCCGGAAAGGCGACCCACCCCCGCAGCTGACCAGGTTGACCGCCGCCGGTGCCTGCTCGGCGGCGGTCATCAGGGGGTCAGATCGCGGGCTCCGACCGCTGGCCGATTCGTCGCCGGAAGGGGCAGCGTGAGGGCGCGGATGGCTCCTCCCAGGTGCTCACCGGCGCAATGGCCGACTCACCTTTCGGCGCGCGCCTCCGGGCGGCCGAGTATGGCCAGGTATCCGCCGGTGACGATCGCGTCGGCGGACGCCCCGTATTCCGCGGGTTCGGTCGCGCCCTCGGCCCGGCAGGACCGCGCGTTCCTGGGCCGGGCAGTGCGTTTTCTGGCTTCCCAGGGCATCCGGCAATACCTGGACCTGGGAACCGGGCTGCCGACCGTCGACAACACACACGAAGTCGCCCAGCGCGCCGCGCCCGAGTCCCGGATCGGCTACGTCGACAACGGCCCGCTGGTCCTCACCCACGCCCGCGCCCTGTTGACCAGCACCCCCGGCAGGGGGTCTGCGACTACATCCAGGCCGACATCCGCGACACCCGCGCCGTCCTGGCCGGCGCCGCCGCCACCCTGGACTTCGACCAGCCGGTCGCGCTGATGCTGCTGGGAGTCCTCAACCACATCGTCGACGACCACCAGGCCCGCCAACTGGTCGCCGACCTGCTGGCGGGCCTGGCACCTGGCAGTTACCTGGTCATCTCCCACACCTGCGACGCCACCACCGACGCACTCGACGGCCAAGCGATGCGCCGCGCCGTCCAGGAGGTCATGGACCGCGGCGGCACTCCCATCCGTGCCCGCTCGCCCGAGCAGATCCAGGAACTGTTCAGCGGAGCCGACCTCCTGGAACGCGGAGTGGTGTCCTGCTCCCGATGGCGGCCCAACCCCTCCCATGGCCCGTCAGTTGTCGGATGTATCCGTCCTGCCAAGACGGAGGGGCCGGGTCCTCACGTTCCTGGGCTGGGGAATCGGGCCCCCACCCAGACCAGCCAGCGGGCTTCGGCACTGGCGGCGGTCTCGTACAGCAGTAGTCCACACCACCCGCTTGCGCAGCGCGCGCGTCGTCAGCCAGCAGTCTTCAGGCGGACGGGGGACGGCGCGTTCGCTACAGCCGCGTGCACCTTCGCCAGCTCGCACTGCCAGCCTCCGCCGCGCGCGAGTCGATGACGTCCAGTAGCAACTCGATGAGCCGCTGCAACCCTCCGGTACCGCATGACCGGCTCCGCGCACCCGCGAGGATGCCGGCCAGGCCGCGTGGAGTCCTTCATCGGTAGTCCCGTGCGAGCCCGGCGGGTGCGACCGCGTTCACTCCGTGATGATGGTCTACGACCTCGGTATCGTCCGGACCGTCCTTCAGCCTGAAGTCGCATCCGCAAGGCCCGTCACGCGGCTGATGCCCCAGGGCTTCGCGCTTCTTTAGCCTGGCCACAGCCACACGACGAAGAGCAGGACGGCACATGACTTACTGCCCTGGGTGTGTCGATGGTGCGGAGTGCGATGAGTCTGGGCGAACCGTCAGTCTTACGTGCGAGTGGTCGACCACTGAGCACGAGCTGATTTGGCCCGCGTAGGGTCCGTCCTGGCGCGGGGAGGAACACATGGAGGCATCGGATGCGGAAGTTGATTCTGGGTTTCTACGTCTCGCTGGACGGCAAGAGCGCCGACGGGGACAACGGAATCCGTGACGTCATGATGAGCATCGACGACCCTGAGCAGGAGAAGTATTTCGTCGACCGGCTGTGGGAGGCTGGGGCCTTCCTCATGGGCCGGAACACCTACGAGATCATGGCCGGATTCTGGCCCAACTCCGACCACCCGTCCGCCAAGGCGATGAACGAGATTCCCAAGGTCGTGTTCTCCCGCACCCTGGAGTCGGCCGACGACTGGCCCGAGACCCGGATCGCCGGCGGGGACACGGCGGAAGAGATCGCCAAGCTCAAGGCCGAGCCCGGCAAGGACCTCCTCGCCGCAGGCGGCACCGGGTTCATGCACTCCCTGATCAAGCTCGGCGTCGTCGACGAGTATCGGCTGTGGGTGCTGCCCGCCGTCACCGGCAGGGGCGCCCCACTGTTCCCCGAGTTGGATCAGGCCGTAAAGCTGTGCTTGGTCAACAGCACCGCATTCCCGTCCGGAATTCTCGAACTGGTGTACACGCCAGCCGACCAGTAAAACCCGGCAAGCGGCGCGCGGATGCGGTGGCGCCGGAGATACTCAACGAGAACTCTGTTCTTGGTCCGTGACCGGGTTCGGTCCACGAACAGCGCCATCGTGCCGGCATGCGCGGTCTGCTCGATCGACCCTCTCTGTGCCATTCGGAGAAGGCCAGTCGGGTGCGTTGCTGTTGCCGTTTCGGCACGCATGGGTGCTACAAAACGCCCGGTGCGTCCAGGATGGACACATGAGGCTGACGACGATGACGCAGATCACCGTGGACGGTGTGATGCAGGGCAACGGTCACGCGACTCCCGAGGAGCTGGCGAGCGGGTTCAACCGGGACGGCTGGGCGCTCGGGGCATTCGCCGATGACACCGGCGAGATGATCACCGGGACCTGGGGCACTCGGCCGGAGATGCAGGCGCACCCCATCGGGGTCGCGCTCAACGGAGCGCAGAAGTACGTCGCATCCAACAGTCTCGAGCGACCGTCGTGGGGACCCGTCACGCTGCTGTCCGGGGATGCGACCGCGGCGATCAGGGAACTGAAGGAATCGTCGTCCGGCGAGATCCAGGTGCACGGGAGCGCGAAGCTGATCCGCTCGCTACTCGCCGCCGGCCTCTCGACGAACTGACGCTGCTGGTCGTTCCCGTGCTTCTCGGACAGGGCATGCGGCTGTTCCCAGACGATGGGCCCGCCGCCGCGCTCGAGGTCATCAGCTCCCACACCGACGCAAGGGGCGTCGGGGTGCACGTGTACCGGCCGGCCGGACAACCGGAGTTCCACCCCGCGCGGCCGACGTAAGCAGACCGGGGTCCCCGCGCGATCGGCCCTGCCGAGTCGCCACGGCGCGGCGCTTCGTCGACGAGGGCGTGAACGTCACCAAGGCCGCACCCGCTGTCGGCAAGGTACTCGTCCGCGCCGGCAGCCAGGCGGGCGGCCCGATCCGGGTGTTGTTGCGGGGCCGCCTTCTTCAGAGGGCGATCAGGACACCATTGTGAGCAGGTCCGCGAACAACTCTTGTTCGTCGATTTCGAGCCCGCGGTTCGTGAACCATGTGGCCATGTTGTGGCAGTCGCGCATCAGGAAGTCCATGCCTTTCGGGTTGCCGACGATGTCGACGACCTGGGGCAGGTCGATCCTCACGATCCGCTCGGCCTGGGCGAGGACGTTGTAGGGCGAGAGGTCGCCGTGCGCGAGCCCGGCGCGGGCCAGTTCACGCATTCCGTCGCGGAGCTGCTCGAAGTACACGCCGAGCAGCTCTTTGAGGATGCCGGGTTCCGTATCGATTGCAGCCTGCTCCGTGACGACCCACGACGGGCGTGGTTCGGGGCCACGCGAGCTTCGCTCGACGTCCAGCCACGTGGACCATCGTTGATCCGGGCCCACCTCCTCGCTGACCCGAATGGAATTCGAAGGCGAACGCGCCGGCCGGATCCGCTCGGGTCTTCTACCGGCCGGAGGTGAACTCCCGTTACGCCCACACGCCTCCACCCCCGCCCGCCTGCTCCAGCGTCTTGAGCACCAGCCGGCCTGCCGCTCATCGACCCCCGCACCCGGCACCGCCGCACCCGGCACCGCGGCGTCCGGCGGCGCTGCGTCAGAGCCCACCTCCCGGGCCGCTGCCAGCACCTCGCCGAACACTCCCAGCAGGCGCTCGGACTCGGCGCGGTGCGCCTCGCGCAGCGCCTCCAGATGGTCGCGGCCCCTCTTGTGGATCGCCGCGATCCGCTTGCAGAACATCGTCACCACGTCGTCGCGGACCCCGGTCGCGACCGTGTACACGAAACCGGCCAGCAACGTCAGCTGCTTGTCGGTGCCGACCTTGCGCATGTCGGCGGTGTCGGCGACCCGCGCCTCCCCGGCGAAGTGCGCGACCTTCCCCGCTGGCACGCCCTTCAGCCACACCCCGGTCGGGCCGATCTCGTCAAGGTCGGCCAGCAGCGCCAAACGCTGCTTGAACTTGGAGAGCGACGCCGCCTTGGCCACGTCCTTCAGCCGGTCGAACTCGCTGCGCCGGCTCGCCGGATCGACCACCAGCATCCGCGCCGGAAGAACCCGGTGTTGACCTCCGCGCGGGTCGAGGCGGCCATCGCGTCCAAGGTGGTGTAGCCCGGCAGCTCACACCGCGCGCGGACCAACTCCTCCAACGCCACGTTGATCAGGTCGGCAGGGTTGTCCTTGGACTGCACCGCTTGCGGATCGCCGCCTCGGCCACCTGCCGGACCCGGGCCGGCTCATAAGCCCAGCCGTTTGCGCACCAGCGCGCGGTGTCGCTTGGCCGACGCCGGGACCTCCGCCAGCTTCGGGAAGTACCCCGACCGCTGAAAGGACTTCAGCCACACCACCAGCGTCAGCAGATGATGCTCATCATCGGTGCACGACCGCGCCCACTCCACCTCGGCCCCGGTCTGCGTGCACGCCTCCGCCAACTCACGCGCCGACAACACCCGCGCAAACTGCGGATACGCGGTCCGATCGATCGAGGTCACCCACAACCCGCAGGACCGCCGCCGACCCGACGTCGATCACCCTAACGATCAACCGTCAGGCCGTGATCCCGTTCTGGCGTAGTCCGGCCACCCCCCATATGCGGTCTGCCGGTCGGATCCCAGGGCGATCACGCATGACCGTCGCCTCCTGACGTCTTCGGGCGGCTGGCCGCCGAGCCGGTTCGGGTGCCGGGCTGTGGGCCGGGTGGCTGGTGACGCGGGGCGATCCTGCTTCACAATTATGCGTTTTCGACACCTTGGAGCCAGCACAGTGCTGAAATATGGGCTGTGCACCGTTCTATCCACTTTGTCGGCAGTCTTCCTCCAGAGCTTTCCGCCAGCCCTCGCCAGGCCATGGAGTGGGTCCTCGATCACGCCCGCGGCCACCGGCTGATCTCCCTGCCCTGCGATCTCGACCCGGACTGGGTCATCGCCTACCTGCGGGATCTCGCCGAACGGGAGGCGTTCGAGATCAGGCGGGCCGGCGAGTACGCCGACTACGACGACATGCGCACCTACGGCGTACGGCGCGGTCGGCGGTTGCGGCCCGATGACGTGTCGATGCGCCGCTCTGACCGGTTGCGCGAGATCGTGGACGAGTTCCGTGCGCTGCGCGCCGAGCGCCCAGAGGTCGCCGACACCCGTCTGCAGATCAGCCTCCCCAGTCCACTCGACCTGGCGATCTTCGCGTTCGCCGGCCGGCCGTGGTTGTCGCTGCGGTACCTGCCGGTGTTCGCTCAGGCCGTCGTGGACGAGGTGGCGGACCTGGCGGCCTTCGCCGGACCGGACGCCGTCTGGCAGCTCGAGACGCCGTCCGTGCTGATAGGCATGGACATGGCCAGGCGGGTGCCCGGAGGCCCTGCCCTGGCCGCGCGGCTCATGGCCGGGCAGGTCGCGAACCTGATCGCGCGCTTCCCCGACGACGCTCAGGTGATCTTGCATCTGTGCTACGGCAACTACCGCAACACCGAGATGTTCGCGCCCCGCGACCTCGGCTCGGCCGTCCGATACCTCAACCTCCTCGCGGACGCGCTGCGCCGCCGCGGCCGGGGCCTGCCGCCGGTGCACCTCCCCGCGGCCTACGGCGCGCACCCTGCGCCGCGTACCGAGGCGTTCTACCGGCCGTTGAGCGGGCTCGCCCCGGAGTGGCAGGTTATCGCGGGGATCGCAGCGGCGGCCGACCCGGCGGGCGGCGTCGAGAGCCTGCGGCTGTTCGAGGCCGCCGCGGGCCGCGAGGCGTACGCGGTAGCCACGGCCTGCGGTCTCGGCCGGCACACCCCCGACGAGGCCAAACAGGCGGTCAGAGCGATGACCGCTGCGGTCGGCACCGGTTAGTGCGGGACGCGGCGGCCGAGGAGCGCAGCTACATCGCGAAGGATCCGCCGGCGACGGGCCCCTGCCGCCGTGACCTGAACGTGACGGTCCGTAGGCATGATCGGACGTCCAGCATGATCAAACGTTCTGCGGAATCGGCGAGCGGGAGGAAGCCTTGGGACGCGCGAAGACCACCGGCTACGGATGGGTCGGTTCGGTGCTGCCCCTTCTCGCCTTGGTCCTCGGAGCCTCGCTCGGTATGGCGGTCGGCGCCTGGCTGGAGGTCGAGGACGTCTTCGGACCGCCCGCCACGGGCGTCCTGATCGGCGAGGTCGCCGCCGCGGCGGTGGTGTTCCTCGTCGGCTTCCGCATGAACAGTTCGTGGACGCCCGAGGGCCGGAGGTGGACCAGGGAGCACAGCTACGGCGGCCACGGCGTCCAGTGGCTCGGCGTCACCATCGCCCTCGCCATCGCGACGGTCCCCTTCTCCATCACGTTCGAGAAGCTGACCGCACCCGGGCTGGACTGGGCGGGCCTCGTAGCGGCGATGGCGGTGACGGCCGGCGTCAGCCGCCTGATCTACGTGAAGACCTGCGCACCCGTCATCGACGCATAGAGGCCACGGCCGTCGGCGCGCCTGCTTCTCCGCTCTAGCCGAGCACCTGCCCGTCGTCACCGCCGCGCCGCATGTGGAGTTTTCTCTACCTGGTTGGGGGTGGTAACTCCCTAGTCCCGGTGCTCAGGCCTCAATAGCGTCCCCTACGTGGGCGGCCTGACATGAGGAGGCCACGTGGTCGAGCACAGCCGAAGGACCGTCTTGCGCAGCGGCGGCATCGCCGCGGCGTCCGTGCCGCTGGCCGGGCGGATCAGCCCGGCTGCGGCCGGTACCGATCCGATCATGGTCGGCCCCGGCGATCCGCGCTATCGCTCGCTGGTGCTCCGGGGCTACAACCGCCGCTTCGAGGGCAGACCCGAGGAGATCTGCGTCGCGACGTCCACCGAGGACGTCGTCCGGGCCGTCGAGAGGGCGGAGCGCACGGGCCGGCGGGTGGCCGTGCGCGGCGGCGGCCACTGCTTCGAGAACTTCGTGGACGATCCGTCGGTCCGGGTGCTCATCGACCTGTCCGGGATGACGGCCGTCGACTACGACCGGCGGCGCAAGGCGTTCATGGTCGAGGCGGGCGCCACGCTGGGCGAGGTCTACCGCCGGTTGTACGTGGGGTGGGGCGTGACCCTTCCTGGCGGGACCCATCCGGATGTCGGGGTGGGCGGGCACGTCGCGGGCGGCGGCTACGGGGTGCTCTGCAGAAGGGACGGTCTCTCCGTGGACCACCTGTATGCGGTGGAGGTGGTCGTCCTGGACCGCGCGGGGAAGGCGAGGAGCGTCGTGGCCACACGTGAGGCCTCGGATCCCAACCGTGACCTGTGGTGGGCCCACACGGGAGGGGGCGGCGGCAACTTCGGTGTTGTCACGCGCTACTGGTTCCGGTCTCCGGGAGAGCAGGCGGCGCTGCCGAAGCCGCCCGGCACCGTCCTCACGTTCACCGTGGACTGGCCGTGGGAGAAGCTCGACCGGGAGGCCTTCGTACGGCTCCTGCGCAACTACGGCGAATGGGGTGAGCGCAACTCGGCCCCCGGCTCGCCCATGGCGCCCCTGTACGGCGAGTTCATCTTTTCCAGACCCGCCGAGAACGCCACTCTGACGGGACAAGTGGTCAGTGACAGCGGCGCCGAACGAATACTGGCCGATCTGATGGGCGCCCTCCACCGCGGGCTCGACCTTCGTCCCCAGCCGAAGACGGTCGCCATGCCGTGGCTCCACGCGACACGGTACGGCTTCGGCGGAGGCCCCGCGCCGTTCTACCGGATCAAGATCAAGTCGGGTTACCGGCGGCGGCGCCTCACCGACGCGCAGGCCGCCGTCGCGTACGAGCAGCTTGCCAGGACCGACTTCGACAACGGGCACTTCTTCGTCAACACCTACGGAGGCCGGGTCAACGCGGTGGCTCCGGGGGCGACCGCCGTGGCCCACCGCGACTCGATCTTCAAGATCGGCTACCTGGCGGGCTGGGAGGACGCGAAGGGCGACGACCGGAACCTCACGTGGATCCGCGAGTTCTACCGGAAGATCTACGCGGCGAGCGGCGGAGTCCCGGCCGAGGACGACGGCTTCGGCACGTTCATCAACTATCCGGACGCCGACCTGGCCGACCCGCGGTGGAACCAGTCGAACGTTCCATGGCACACGCTCTACTACGGCGACGGCTACGCGCGACTTCAGCGCGTCAAGGCCCGCTGGGACCCGCGCAACGTCTTCCACCACACGCTGTCGGTCCGTGGCTGAGCTCAGATCAGGGCTGCGCTCGATCAGTCCGCCGTGGTGGCGCCGTTAACGGACGCCTCACTGCGGAGACCTGCGCGGGAGCCGGTCAGCCGTCGTAGTCGAACGGATCTTGTCATGCGCCGCGAGCAGATCCATCGGGGCCCGCGATCGACAGGTTCCACCGGCGGGAGCCGGCTACCCGAGGGTGTTCGCGCGGATTCCGTCGATCAGGTATCCCAGGCCGCGGTGGAACGCGTCGTCCCAGTCGTTGTCGCTGGGGTGCCCGTGCGCGGCCAGCGTCGGGTACGCCTCGCGCCGCGCCGCGAGGATCTCGTCCGCGGCTTCGCGGGTGGACGGCTCGTCCCGCCGGCGCCACGACAGCTGGCTGATCGTGGCCCCGATCACGAAGTGGGACAGCCCGTAGGCGGCGGCGGTCAGCGGCGCGCCCGTGAGCCCGGCGCGTTGCAGCGCCGCGTGCAGGAACTCCGTCCGCGCAAGGACGTTAGGGCCGAGCATCGGCCGGCCCATCAGCGTCGCGGTCCATGGATGGCGGAGCATCACCGCGCGCCACCGCTCCACCATCGCGGTGACGTCGGCGCGCCAGTCGCCGGTCGCCGGCGGCACCTCGGCCTCGCCGAAGACCGTGTCGAGGGCCAGGTCGAGCACGTCGTCCTTGGTGTCCAGGTGCCAGTACAGGGTGGTCGAACCGGTGCCGAGCCGCTCGGCCAGCCGCCGCATGGTCAGCCGGTCCGCGCCCTCCTCGTCGAGGAGGGCGACCGCTCCGGCGACGATGCGCTCCCGCGACAGCGGCGGCCCTTCCCGCCGCCTGCGCGGCTCCCTCAACCAGATGGCGCCCGCTCGACTCGTTCCCATGCGCCCACTCTAGTACGGTGGACGGGTGACCGGATCAATGTTCCAGTACCGGATCAGTGTTCGGAAGGGTGGTTCGTGGGCCACATCGATGTGACCGACCTGAGTTATGCGCTGCCCGATGGACGGCCCTTGCTGCGCGAGGTCTCTTTCCGCGTGGGGCAGGGCGCCAAGGCGGCCCTGGTCGGACCGAACGGCGGCGGCAAGACGACGTTGCTCAGGCTCATCGCCGGGGAGCTGGCCCCTTCCGCGGGGAAGGTCGCATGCACGGGCGGCCTCGGCGTGATGCGCCAGTTCACTCCGGAGGACCGCACCGTCCACCGGCTCCTGCTGTCGGTGGCGCCGCCGCGGATCAGAGCGGCGGCCGACGCGCTCGCACGCGCCGAAGCCGCGCTGAGCGACGCCGCGGAGAGTCAGATGGCCTACGCCCAGGCCATCAGCGACTTCGCCGACGCCGGCGGCTACGACCTGGAGGTCGTCTGGGACGCCTGCACGACCCTGGCGCTCGGCCTGCCGTACGAGGACGTCCGCGACCGGCCCGCGGGGAGCCTGTCCGGCGGCGAGCAGAAGCGGCTCATGCTGGAGGCGCTTCTGCGCGGGCCCGACGAGGTCCTGCTGCTCGACGAGCCCGACAACTACCTGGACATCCCCGGCAAGCAGTGGCTGGAGGAGCGGCTGCGGGCCAGCACCAAGACCGTGCTGCTGGTCTCCCACGACCGCCGCCTGCTCGCCGGGGCCGCCGACCGGATCATCACCGTCGAGTCCGGCACGGTCTGGGTGCACGGCGGCGGCTTCGCCACCTACCCGGCCGCGCGCCGGGACCGCGCCGCCCGCATGGACGAACTGCGCCGCCGCTGGGACGAGGAGCACGCGCGCCTGCGCCGCCTGGTCCACACGCTGCGCCAGCGTGCCGCCGCCAACGACGCCGTCGCCTCGTCCTACCAGGCGGCCCGCAGCCGCCTGGCCCGTTTCGAGGCGGCGGGGCCGCCGGAGCCGCCGCCGCGCGAGCAGAACATCCGGGTCCGCCTGCGCGGCGGACGCACCGGGAAGCGCGCCGTGATCTGCGAAGGGCTCGCCGTCGCCGACCTGACCGAGCCGTTCGACCTGGAGGTCTGGTACGGCGAACGCATCGCGGTCCTCGGCGCGAACGGGTCGGGCAAGTCACGGTTCCTCAAGCTGCTCGCCGCCCCGTCCTCGGTCCCCCACAAGGGCACGGTGCGCCTGGGCGCCCGCGTCGCTCCCGGCCACTTCGTCCAGACCCACGCCCGCCCCGACCTGCGCGACCGCCACCCTGACGAGATCATCACGACCGACTTCGGGACGACCCTCAACGACGCCATGCGCGCACTGGCCCGTTACGAACTCGCGCCCGCGCGGCACCAGCCCTTCCAGACCCTGTCCGGCGGGCAGCAGGCACGGCTGCAGATCCTGCTGCTCGAACTGTCCGGCTGCACCCTTCTCCTGCTGGACGAACCGACCGACAACCTCGACCTCGCCAGCGCCCAGGCCCTCCAAGACGGCCTGAACGCCTACCAGGGGACCGTCCTGGCCGTGACGCACGACCGCTGGTTCGCCGAGGACTTCGACCGCTACCTGGTCTTCGATCCGGACGGCACCGTCCACCACCGTGCGGCCCCCACATGGCCTGCGGAGAACCGGCCGCTCCCCCGCAACCGCCCGTAGGAGCACCGCCGGGGCGTTCAGGGCCGGGCGAGTTCGCGGTAGTCGCGCAAGGTGATGTTCTCGGCGGCCTTACGGGCGATCTTGGCGGGCATGTTCCTTCCCGGCAGGTACGGCATGACCTTGTAGTACCGGTTGAGGAGCGTGGCCAGGGCCCGGCTCCCGGGGACCATGAGCTTGGCGACGCCGTCGCCCATCTTCTGGCAGCCCACCGCGTACTCGCGCATCTCCTCCTCGTACCGGCCGAACGCCACGTGGTGGTCGCCGTGGGCCGCGGCCAGTTCGCCCGCCAGCACGTACGCGCCGACCAGAGCGAGTCCCGACCCCATGCCGGACAGGGAGGACGGGCAGTAGGCGGCGTCGCCGAGCAGCGCGACCCGGCCGCGCGACCATGTGTCCATGTGCACCTGGCCGACCGAGTCGAAGTAGAAGTCTGGCGCGTACCGCATGTCGTGCAGCAGCCGGTCGCTCTGCCAGCCGTTGCCGGTGAAGGCCTCGGCGAGGACGGCCTGCTGGCTCGCCACGTCGCCGCGGTCCAGGTCCAGCTGCGGCGAGGCGAAGTAGAAGACGGCCTTGGCCTCGGTGTTGTGGCGGGCGCTGTACATCGCGACGAGCTTGCCCGCGGTGCGGTAGGCGTGCCCGGTGTGGTCGAGGCCGAGATGGTTGGCCGTGGTGAAGATCGCGCAGTTGACGCCGAGGTGCTTCACGAACCGCTCCTCCGGCCCGAACGTCAGGCGGCGGGTGGTGGAGTGCAGCCCGTCCGCGCCGATCACCAGGTCGAACCGGCGCGGCGCGCCCCGCTCGAAGGTCGCCGTCACGCCGTGGGGGTCCTCGGTGAGCGAGGTGATGGAGTCGCCGAAGACGTACTCGGTGTGCTCCCTGGTCGCGTCGTACAGGATCCTGGCCAGGTCGCCCCGGAGGATCTCGACGTCTCCGGCGAACAGGTCGGCGGGGAGCTTGGCCTGCTGCCTGCCCGCGCTGTTGACGTACGACATGGAGCCCATGCCGGTGCGGGCGCGCTCGATGTCGGCCAGGATGCCCATGCGGCGCAGGACCGTCAGGTGGGCCTCGCCGCGGAAGTCGACGGCGTAGCCGCCGTCGCGGAGGGCGGGGGCGCGTTCCACGATGGTGGCCTGGAAGCCGTGCCGGTGGAGCCAGTAGGCGAGCGCGGGGCCGGCGACGGAGGCACCGGAGATCAATACCTTGAGGTTCGTCATGCCCCGGAGCCTCCAAGGGAGCGCTCACCGCGGGCTCACCGTGCGCTCACCGCGCTCAGGGCGGCGTCCACGACGTCCTCGGACAGCCCCAGCATCCGCAGCACCTCCCGCGCGGGCGCCCCCATCCCGTCCGCGGCCGCGGCGGCCTCCCGGTAGCGCCTGCGTGCCTCGGCGTCATGGCCACGGGCTTCGGCGACGCGCCCCAGTCCGATGAGCGTTCGCAGCCGGGGACCGAGGCTTTTGATCCAGTGCGGGTCGATCAGTTCGAGCGCCTCCGCGTACAGCCGTTCGGCCTCGGCCAGGCCGCCCTCCTGCAAGGCGATGTCGCCGAGGCCGCGCAGGGCCGCCGCCAGGTAGGTGGAGCCGCCGGTGCGGCGGGCGAGCTCGGCGGCCTGCGCGTAGTCGGCGCGGGCCGCGGCCGCGTCCTCGGCGGCGAGGTGGTCGCCCCGGTTGACCAGCAGGTCGGCGCTGTCCTCCAGGGCGCCGAGCCGTTCGGTGAGGACGAGCGCCTCGTCGGTCAACGCGACCGCCCGCCCGCGGTCGCCGCGGGCGCCCGCCGCTCCGGCGAGCGTGTCCAGGGCCAGAGCGATGCCCCATCGGTCACCGAGGGAACGGAATCCCCGCAGGGCCTCAACGAAGGCGTCCTCGGCCCTCGCGGCGTCCCCCTCGCCGAGGTGCCCGAACCCTGAAACGTAGTGGGCGGCTGCCCGAGCCCACGGCTCGCCGCAGTCGCGCTGGGACGAGACGAGCGCGAAAGCGCCCTCCGGATCGGGTCCCATCGCGTTCCGCATCATCCACAGCAGCAGGACGACCGGGTAGCGGCCCGGCCGGTCGCCGGGCCACGCGGCCGCGAGCGCCTTCGCGGCCGACGCGCGATGGCGCTGCCATATCCGCTGCCCCGCGTCGCCCGAGGCCGGCGCCGACGCGGCGAGCAGCGCGCACGCCGCGTACTCCTCGCCGAGCCCGGCGGGGATCGCCTCGCCCGTCCGTGCGAGCAGCGCGGTCGCCTGCGGCGCGGCCGACGCGGACGCGCCTCGGATCCACAGGTAGTTGAACGCCGAGGCGAGCAGCTCGAAGGCCGTTTCCACCTCCGGCTCCTCGACCGCCCAGTGCAGCGCGGCCACGAGGTCGCCATGCTCGGCGGCGAGGACGGGCAGCCACTCCAGCTGCTCGGCCCGCCGCAGATGCGGGTCGGCCGTCCGCACCAGCTCCAGGAGGCGCCGGGCGTGGTCGCGCCGGACGGACGTGCGTTCGCCCGCCGCGTCGAGCAGTTCGGCGCCGTACGCGCGGATCGTCTCCAGCATCCGGTAGCGGCCGCCGGCGAACTCCAGCAGCGACTTGTCGACCAGCGACTCCAGCGTCTCACCGTCGGTGCCGCACACCCGCAGCGCGGACTCGGCGGTCGCGGCCCCCGGCGAAGACCGTGAACCGCCGCGCCGCCCGTTGCTCGGGCTCGGACAGCAGGTCCCAGCTCCACGCGACCACTGCGCGCAGCGTGCGGTGCCGCTCGTCGGCCGTGCGGTTGCCGCGGGCGGCGACGCCGAGCAGGTCGTCCAGGCGTCCCGCGAGGTCGTCGATGTCGAGGGTGCGCGACCGCGCCGCCGCGAGCTCGATGGCCAGCGGCAGGTTGTCGAGCGCCGCGCAGATCCGCCGCAGGAGCTCGGGGGCGGCGGTGAAGCCCCGCCGCACGGCGGCGGCCCGCTCGGTGAACAGCCGGACGGCCGAGTCGGCGTCGAGCGGGCGCACCTGGAAGAGGTGCTCGCCGATGATGCCGAGCGGCTCCCGGCTCGTCGCCAGCACGCGCAGCCGCGGGCAGGTCGCCAGCAGCCGCGCCGCCAGCCTCGCGACCTCGTCGACGACGTGCTCGCAGTTGTCCAGGACGAGCAGCAGCACCCGGTCCGACAGCGCCGCGATCAGGCGGTCGACCGGCGTCCTCGCGCCGCCGTCCATCTGGAGACCGCTCTCGCGCAGGCCGAGGGCGCCCAGCAGCGCCTGCGGCAGCCCGGCTCCGTCGCGCAGCGGCGCCAGTTCCACGAAGCACACCTCGCCGGCCGCGCCCTCCGCCGTCGCGGCGCCCGCGACCTCGACCGCGAGCCGGGTCTTGCCGACGCCGCCGGGGCCTGTCAGGGTGACCAGCCGGGCCACGCGGAGCAGCCCGGCGACGTCGCTCACCTCGCCGTCCCGGCCCACGACGTTCGTCAGCTGGGCGGGCGGAGCGGCGGGCGCGGGCGCCGGATCGGCACTGAGCAGTTCCCGGTGCAGCCCGGTCAGCTCGGCCGACGGGTCGGCGCCCAGCTCGTCGGCCAGACGCCGGCGTGTCTCCTCGAACACCACGAGCGCCTCGGCCTGCCGGCCCGCGGCGAACAGCGCCCGCATCAGCAGCCCGGCCAGCCGTTCCCGGAGCGGATGGCGGCCGACCAGTTCGCGCAGCTCGGGGACGGCCGTCCCGTGCTCACCGAGCCGGAGAGCGGCCTCGATGCGGTCTTCGAGCGCATCGAGCCGGCGCTCTTCCAGCCGTGCGGCGGCGGCCCGGGCCGTCTCTCCGTCGGGCAGGTCGGCGAGCGCCGGTCCCCGCCACAGCTCCAGGGCCTCGCGCAGCAGGGCGGCCGCCCGCCCGGCGTCGCCGCCGGCCAGCGCCGCCCGGCCCTCCGCGGCCATCCGCTCGAACCGGGAGGCGTCCACGTCGTCCGGGTCGACCGCGATCCGGTAACCCGCTCCGGCCCGTTCGATCACGGCTCCGGCGCCCAGAGCCGCGCGGAGCCGTGACACCTGGGACTGCAGGGAGTGCGCCGACAGCGCCCCGGCGGGGTCGATCTCGTCGGCGAGCCGGTCCGAGGAGACGACCTCTCCGGGACGCAGCAGGAGCAGGGCCAGCAGCGCCCGGCGGGCCGGACCGCCCAGCGGGACCTCGCCGCCGTCGCCGTGCCAGGCCCTGGTCTCGCCGAGGATTCCGAACCGCATGCCGGCGATTATTCACCGGCACGCGATCACGGAGCGATCGGGCCGAGGAACGTCCCGCCCGAGACGTCGACGGTCTGGCCGGTCACCCACCGGCCCTGCGGGCCCGCCAGGAATCCGACGACGTCGGCGACGTCCTCGGGCTCGCCCAGCCGCCCCAGCGCGGTGATGGACTCCAGCCCGGCGACCACTTCGGGGATGGAGGTGTAGCCCGCGGTCATGTCGGTGCGCACCGCGCCGGGCGCGACGGTGTTCACCGTGATGCCGCGGCGGCCGAGCTCGTTGGCCAGCGACGGCGCCATCGACTCCAGCGCCGCCTTGCTGATCGTGTAGCCGATCTGGGTGGAGACCGCGAACCGGCTGGCCGTCGAGCCCATGTTGATGATGCGGCCGCCGTCGTTGAGCAGCGCCATCGCGCGCTGGACCACGAAGAACGGGACGGCGACGTTGATCTCCAGCAGTCGGCCGAGCTCCGCCGCGGTGACCTGCGAGATCGGGGTGGTCGAGCTGATGCCCGCGTTGTTGACCAGGATGTCCAGCCCGGCCCCTTCCCTCCCGGCCCGCGCCAGCCCCGCGGCCAGCTCCTCGAACAGCCGGTCCACCGCGCCGTCCTCGCCGAACCGCGCCCGGATCGCGAACGCGCGGCCTCCCGCCTCCTCGATCCGCGCGACGGTCGTCCCGGCCGCCTCCTCGTCGCCGCCGTAGTGGACGGCGACCAGCGCGCCTTCGGCCGCCAGCCGCAGCGCGACCGCACGGCCGATCCCCCGCGAGCCGCCCGTCACCAGTGCCGTCTTGCCGGTCAGAACGTTCATCGTCGCTCCCTGTTCAGCGGCCGGTCCGCGGCGGATCCGGCGATGGACCAACCGTCGCGAAGGGGACTCACCGGATGCTCACCGCGAGCTCACCGGCGCGCGCGTCGACGCCGGTCGGAGGCGTCACCGCGGAGGTGACGGCCCAGGAATCCCGAGGACCTTCCGCGAGCGCCGGCACGGCTAAATCGCTTGCGTACCGACAGTGCGCATGGCGATGCTCTGCCGAACCGGTAGGGAAGGAAGCCGCGAAGTGGCCGTCACCGCGTCCAGCAAGCCCTCGGGGTCCGAGCCGGAAGTCCGCACGGCGGCAGGCGTTCTGCGCGGCAGGCGGGAGGCGGGCCTGGCGGTCTTCCGCGGCGTCCCGTTCGCCGAGCCGCCGGTCGGCGACCTCCGCTTCGCGGCCCCTCGGCCGGTGCGCGGGTGGGACGGGGTGCGCCCGGCGGCGGCGTTCGGCCCGCCGCCCCCGCAGTCCGGCATGCTCGGGGCGTCCCAGGACGCCGCCGGCGACGACTGGCTGACGGTCAACGTCTGGACACCGGAGCCGGACGCCGCGGCGAGGCTCCCGGTGATGGTCTGGATCCCCGGCGGCGGTTACGTCATGGGCGACTCCGGCCTCCCGGAGTACGACGCCGGGCACCTGGCCGGAAGCGGCGCCGTGGTCGTGTCCCTCGGTTACCGCGTCGGTGTCGAGGGTTTCGCGCAGATCGACGGAGCCCCGGCAAACCGGGGGCTGCTCGACCAGGTCGCGGCGTTGCAGTGGGTGCGGGACAACATCCGGGTGTTCGGCGGCGACCCGGACCGGGTCACGGTCTTCGGGCAGTCGGCGGGCGGCGGATCGGTCGCCGCGCTGCTGGCCATGCCGCGCGCCGCCGGGCTCTTCCGCCGGGCGGTCGCGCAGAGCGTGCCGGGCACGTTCTTCTCCCCCGAACTGGCCGCCGACATCGCCGCCGCCTGCGCCGCCGAACTGGGCCTGAGACCCACGGTGTCCGACCTGTCGGCGGTGGCCCCGGCACGGCTGCCCGCCGCGGGCGACGCGGTCTCCGCGAAGATGGCCCGGTGGCGGGAGCGGTGGGGACCGATCACCCACCGGCCGATCCCGTTCGCGCCGGTCGTCGACGGCGACGTCCTGCCGGACACGCCGTGGCGGGCACTGGCCGGCGGCGCCGCCCGCGACGTCGCGCTCCTCGTCGGGCACACCCGTGACGAGCACCGGCTGTTCAGCCTGATCGACGGCGTGCTCGGCCAGGTCACGCGCGAGCAGGCCGAGACCGCCCTCCGCCTGCTCGCCCCCGGCCAGGACGGCGCACGCGGGTACCGCGAGGCCTACCCGTCCGCGACCGACGAGGAGCTTTACGAGCTGGTCAACGCGGACTGGCTGTTCCGCATGCCGAGCCTCCACCTCGCCGTCGCGCAGACCGCCGGCGGCGGGCGGGCCCACCTCTACGAGCTGACCTGGCCCGCGCCGGGAGCCGGCGGCGGCCTCGGCGCCTGCCACGGCCTGGACGTGCCGCTCGTCTTCGGCAACCTGACCAGCGGACAACCCGCCATGCTGATCGGCGAACCGCCCTCCCCCGCGGCGGAGGAGCTGTCCGCGCGGATCCGGCGAGCGTGGACGGGGTTCGCCGCCCACGGCGACCCGGGCTGGCCCGCCTACGACGCCCGGCGCCGCCTCGCCCAGATCTTCGACACCCCGTCGACGGTCAGCGCCTACCCCGAGGAGGCCTCGCGGCGGCTGTGGCAGGACCACGCCTTCCCGGCGCTGCCCCTGCTCGCGCGGTAGCGTCCCCCGGCTGCCGGGGTTGACCTTGACATTGACGTCAACGGATACCGTCCCACACCGAGATCAGGGACCTGGCCCTGGTCGCAGTGGAAGACGGGGACGACGTGAAATTCGCGATCAGCTACAGCACGCCCTTCTTCGGGGTGGATCCCGACCGGATCACCGCCTACGCCCGGCACGCCGAGGAGTGCGGCTTCGAGGCGCTCTACGTGCCCGAGCACATCGCCCTCTACCCCGGCGCGCAGGTGGGCGCGACGGCCCTCCCTCCGACGCTGCCCTACGGCGACCCGCTGGACTGCCTGAACTTCGTGGCGGCCGCGACCGAGCGGATCCTCCTCGGCACGGGCGTCCTGCTGCTGCCGTACCACCATCCGGTGACGCTCGCCAAGCGCCTGGCGACGATCGACCAGCTGTCCAGGGGCCGGATGCGGCTGCTGACCGTGGGGCTCGGCTCGCTGCCCGGCGAGGCGCGGGCGGTCGGGGTCGACTTCCGCACCCGCGGCCGGCGCGCCGACGAGGCCATCCAGGTGCTGCGGCTGCTGTGGGCCGGGGACGGCGACGGGGTCGGTTTCGACGGGGAGTTCTTCTCCTTCGAGAACCTGTGCAGCTTCCCCAAGCCCTTCGGCGGCGCCGGTCTGCCGATCCATGTCGGCGGTTCGAGCCCGGCGGCCGCCCGCCGCGCCGGACGCCACGGGGACGGCTTCTTCCCCGGCGGTTCGCTCACCCCGGACCAGCGGGCCGCCCAGCTGGACATCGCCCGGTCGGCCGCGAGCGAAGCGGGCCGCGATCCGGCGGCCCTGGAGTACACGCGCTGGGGATCGATGGACATGTCCGAGGAACGGGTCGAGGAGTTCGCCCGGCACGGCGTGACCCGCATCGTCGTCAGCGCCACCGCGCCCGAGCCGGAGCAGCAGCGCGAGCAGATGTCCGCCTTCGCCCGGCGCTTCGGCCTCTCCCCCGGCGACGGTGCCACGCCGAACACGCGCTGAGGACACCCGCGCGGGCGGTTGCTGGATCGAGACCCGAATGCAGGCCGACGCCCGAAGTGGGCCAAGATCCTGACACGGAAGCGGACCTTATCGTCGTCCCGTACCCGCCGTAGCGTCGCGCTCGTGATCATTGCTGAGGTGCTGGGACGGTGGTCCGGCGGGGCGCGCCGCACGCCGCGCCGCACGGTCTGGCTGCTGGCCGTCGTCTACGGCCTCACCATCGCCAACCTGTACTACTGCCAGCCGCTGCTTCCGCAGATGGCGCGCTCGTACGCGGCCTCCTCCGTCGGGTACCTGCCCACCGTCGGGCAGGTGGGCTACGCGCTGGCGCTGGTGCTGGTCGTGCCGCTCGGCGACATCGTCCGCAGGCGCCCGCTGGTCTGCCTGCTGCTTCTCGCCGAGACGGCGGCGCTGGCGGCGACCGCGACGGCGCCCACGGCCGGGGTAGTCCTCCTCGCGGGGACGGTGATCGGCCTCGCGAGCGCGGGCGTGGTGAACATCCTGGTGCCCTACGCGGCCACCGTCGCCGCCGACCACGAACGCGGCCGGGCGGTCGCGACGATGCTCAGCGGCGGACTGGCGGGCATCCTGCTCTCGCGCACGGTCGCCGGTCTGACCGCCGAGGTCTTCGGCTGGCGCGCGCTCTACCTGGCCGCCGCGGCGGGCACGCTGCTGCTCACCGCCGCGCTCGCGCGCGTCATGCCGCCGTCCGCCGCGGAGGTTCCGATCGGCTATGCCGCGCAACTGCGGGCGACCCTCCGCCTGGCGACGAGCGAGCCGATGCTGAGACGCCGGTCGCTGATCGGCGCCTGCGTCTTCGGAGCCTTCGGGGTCTTCTGGACGACCGTGGCGTTCATGCTGGCGGGGCCGCCGTACCGGTTCGGCGAAGCGGAGATCGGTCTGTTCACGCTGGTCGGGGTCGCGGGCGCGTTCGCGGCGAAGGTCGCGGGCCGGGCCGCGGACCGGGGCCGGCAGCGCGCGTCCACCGGCGTGCTCCTCGTCGCGGGCGCGGTCTCGTTCGGCGCGACGGCGGCCGGGAGCCACGGCCTGGCATGGCTCATCGCGGGGCTCCTGGTGCTGGACGTCGCGGTCCACGGCACCCATCTGCTGAACATGAGCGTGGTCTACGGCCTCGTCGACGGGGCGCGGTCGCGGGTCGCCTCGGTGTACATGACCTTCTACACCCTCGGTGGCGTGGCGGGCTCCGCCGCGGGCGCGGTCGCCTACCGCTCCGGCGGCTGGGGCGCGGTCTCGGCGACCGGCGCGGCGTTCATGGCCGCCGGGCTCGCCGCCTGGGCGGGCGAAGCCCGTGAAGGTCGCGTGGGCGAAGCCCGCAGAGGTCGCGTGGGCGAAGCCCGCAGAGGTCGCGTGGGCGAAGCCCGCGGAGGTCGCGTGCCCGGCCGGGCCTCGGCGGCGCCGAGGCCCGGGTTGTTCAGGGGCGGGGGTCCGCGGGGCCGGCGAGGCCGTGGAGGAGCAGGCCGGTGAGGGTGTCGACGACGGGGCCCGCCGGCTGGCGCCCCCCACCAAGCACGACGCCCCGTCCCCAACGTGAACGCACGAGATCCCTGCTGCTCCCGCCTCAGGCAGCGTCTGGGGTGCCGAACCAGTCGGACAACGCTTGGCGCAGCGCAGGCGCCGCAGTACCGGCGGGTTCGTCGACGGCCGCGGCCCAGGCGACGTGGGCGTCCGGGCGGATCAGCAGGACGTCGGCCGGGCGGTCACCGGCCTTGGCGGTGCGGACGTCGACGCGGTCCTCCCAGCCGCGGGCCGCCTCGCGCAGGTCCGACCGGTCGGCGAGGTCGAGCAGGACGGGCCGCGCGGAGCGCATGAGTTCGGCGACGCTGGTGATGCCCTGGTCGGTGTGCAGGGTGAGGTCGGGCGCGAAAGCACCGGCCAGCGGGTGAGGGGCGGCGCCGGGCATCGGGTAGCGGATGTCGGCGCCGGACAGGAGCGCCCCCATGCGGCGCAGCGGCTGCTCGTCGGTCAGCAGTTCCTGGAAGAGCTCGCGCAGCGCCTCGGCGGCGGGATCGTGCGCGCGCCGCAGCGCCACCTGGGCGCGGGTGTGCAGCAGGGTGCGGGCGCCGGCGAGGTGGCGTTCGCGGTGGTAGGTGTCCAGCAGGCCGGACGGCGCCCGGCCGTGGACGGCGGCGGCGAGCTTCCAGGCGAGGTTGACCGCGTCCAGCATGCCCGCGTTGATCGCGACGCCGGTGGCGGGGAACAGGTGCGCCGCGTCACCGGCCAGCAGGATCCGCCCGTGGCGGTAGCGCTCGGCCTGCCGCGCCTGGAAGGTGAACCGCGACAGCCGGTGCGCCTCTCCGACGGGCAGGTCCGCGCCGAGCACGCGGCGGAGGCTGGCCTGGAGCTCGGCCACGGTCATCGGCGCGTCGTCGTCGTACTCGGTGGCCTCGTCCTCGTTGGTGTAGAGGGAGACGATCCTGGAGTCCGGGGACGAACCGAGCCCGAACATGCCGCGGTCGGTCTGGGTGAACCCCGGACGGATCGTGCCGAACCCGGGAACGTCGAGGCCGCCGTCGCCCAGCACGGTCACCGTGTCGGGCAAGGTGACCTGGGCCAGCCGGTTGACCTCCGGATAGGTCGTGCCGGGGAAGCCGATCCCGGCCAGGTCGCGGACGCGGCTGCGCGCACCGTCGCACCCCACCAGGTAGCGGGCGCTCACCTGGTAGGTCCCGTCCGGGCCGCGCACCTCCGCCGTCACCTCGGCGTCGTCCTGGCTCACCCCGGTCACCCGGTGCCCGCGGCGGACCTCGGCGCCGAGCTCTTCCACGCGCTCGTCGAGCAGCCGCTCCAGCAGCTGCTGCGGCAGCGGCAGGGCGTGCATCGGAGGGTCCGGCAGGCGGGTGAAGTCCAGGTGCACTCCGCCGAACGGGAACCGGGGCGCCGGAACAGGGTCGGTGCAGGCCTCTTCGAAGCGTTCCAGCAGCCCCCGGTAGCGCAGCAGCTCCAGGATCTGCCCGCCCAGTCCCCCGGCCTTCGGGGTGTCGCGGCGCTGCGGCCGGCGCTCCAGGACCAGCGGCCTCACCCCCGCCGATCGCAGCTCGCAGGCCAGCATCAGGCCGGTCGGACCGGCGCCCACGATGATCACATCGGCGTCCATGCGCTCTCCCTCGATTGAACGGCATCGCGCCGCGCCTGCGGCACGAGCCGGGTCGTGTCCTGATCGCGGCCGTGAGACGGTCCGCGTTGAAGCCGGGCAGGCGGATCGCCTAACCCAGGCGCGAGAAGGTCCTCCGGGGCGGGTCCGCCGGGAGGCGTCCAGGAACGGGGGCCGCTACGTCTGGGATGGCGCGTCCTGCCGTTCGCTGATCGCGGTCGTGCCCGCAGCGCCCCCGGCGTGGGAGCGGCGGAAGGTGCGGCGGTAGGTGTCGGGCGGGACGCCGACCGTGCGGTTGAAGTGGCGGCGCAGCGTCGTTGCGGTGCCCATGCCGGTGGCGGCCGCGATCGCCTCGACGCTGTCGTCGGTGGTCTCCAGCAGTTCCTGCGCGCGGCGGATCCGCTGGGTCAGCAGCCACTGCAGCGGGGTGGTACCGGTCACCGACCTGAACCGGCGGCCGAGGTTGCGCGAACTCATGGCGGCCCGGCGGGCCAGGTCCTCCACGGTCAGCGGGTGCTCCAGCCGTTCGATCGCCCACGGGAACAGCTCCGCGAGCGGGTGGTCCTCCTGCGCGGGCACCGGGGAGGGCACGAACTGGGCCTGGCCGCCGGCCCGGTGCGGCGGCACGACCAGGCGGCGCGCGACCGCGTTCGCGACCGCGGAGCCGCGGTCGAGACGGACCAGGTGCAGGCACAGGTCCATCGCGGCGGCCTTGCCGGCCGAGGTGAGAACGCTGCCGTTGTCCACGTAGAGGACGTCCGGATCGACCTCCACGCGGGGATAGCGCGCGGCCAGCGCCTCGGTGTGCGCCCAGTGCGTGGTCGCGCGGCGCCCGTCGAGCAGTCCCGCGGCGGCCAGCACGAACGCGCCGGTGCAGAGCGAGGCCACGCGCGCGCCCGCCCGGTGGGCGGCGCGCACCGCGTCGACGAGGTCGCCGGGCGGATCCACGTCGACGTCGGCCCACCCTGGGACGATCACCGTGTCGGCGGTCGGCAGCCGGTCGAACCCGTGGTCGGGCTCCAGCCGGAAGCCGCCGGCCCGCACGGTCCCCGTTCCGCAGCCGAGGAGGCGGTACCAGGGCCCGGCCACATCGGCCGGCGCGCTGCCGAACACCTCGTAGGCCACCGACAGCTCGAAGTGCAGCATCCCGTCGGTGACCGCGACCGCGACCGTCGTCATGTCCGGAATTGTACGAGGCATGGCGTTCCAGACGCTCGTGCGGGACGGCCGCCGCCGCCATGATCGATCCACTGGTCGGACCGAGGGCAACGGGAGAGATGATGACGGGATCGGGTCAGGCGGTCGCGGTGTTCGGCGCGTACGGGCACACCGGGCGGTTCGTGGTGGCGGAGCTGCGGGACCGCGGGTACGTCCCGCTGGCGTCCGGCCGCGACGCCGGGAGGCTTCGAGCACTGGCGGAGTCCTTTCCGGGGCTGGACGTCCGGCCCGCGTCGGCCGACGACCCGGCGTCGCTGGACCGCGCGCTGGCCGGCGCCGCCGCGGTGATCAACTGCGCGGGGCCCTTCGCCGCGACGGCCGCCCCGGTGATCGAGGCGGCGCTGCGCGCCGGCGTCCCCTACGTGGACGTGGCGGCCGAGATCGAGGCCAACGCCGACACGCTCGCGCACTTCGCCCGGACCGCCCGCGACGCGGGAGCCACCGTCGTCCCCGCGATGGCCTTCTTCGGCGGGCTCGCCGACCTGCTGGCCACCGCGGCGATGGGCGACTGGACCGCCGCCGACGAGGTGCACGTCGCCTACGGGCTGAGCAGCTGGCACCCCACCGCGGGCACGCGCGCCTCGGGCACGGTCTCCCACGAGCGGCGCGACGGGCGGCGGGTCCGCTACACCGGCGGGAAGCTGGAGTACCACCAGGACGCGCTCCCCTCGTTGAAGTGGACGTTCCCCGAGCCGATGGGCGTCCGGTCCGTGCTCGGGGAGTTCAGCATGGCCGACGTCGTCACGATCCCCAGCCACCTGGCGGTGCCCGAGGTGCGCTCGTACATGACCGTCGAGGCGGCCGAGGACCTGTCGGCCCCCGGCACGCCGGCGCCGGCCGCGGCCGACGAGCGCGGACGCTCCGACCAGACGTTCCTGGTCGACGTCGTCGTGCGCTCCGGCGGCGAGGAGCGGCGCGCCACGGCCAGCGGCCGGGACATCTACGCCGTCAGTGCGCCGCTGGCGGTGGAGGCGGTCGACCGCATCCTCGGCGGCCGCACCAGGGCGACCGGCGCCGCCTCCGCCGGGGAGGTCTTCGACGCCGCCGACCTCCTGCGCGCGCTGTCCGCGCACCTGTCGGTCGACCTGCGCCGATGACCGTCCCCGGGGCCGCCGCCTCTCAGATCTCGTCGACGTTCATCGCGCCCTCGTTCGGACGGCGGGAGAGGTCGATGCCGAGCTCCTCCGCGGCGCGGAAGACGTCCTCGTCGGTGTCGCGCATCTCGATGGACATGCCGTCGCTGGAGAGCACCTCGACGTTGAG
>NZ_BAABEV010000032.1:0-112853 GCF_039540335.1 Actinomadura verrucosospora
CACCCTCGTGGATCAGACCCAGGAGGATGTGCTCGGTACCGATGTAGTTGTGGTTGAGCATCCTGGCCTCTTCCTGAGCCAGAACGACAACCCGCCGCGCGCGGTCGGTGAACCTCTCGAACATCTCCTCGCTCCTCCCGGGGGTGCCGGTTACTATCAGATTCTAAAGTGATTTGGCGAGGATCGGCGGCTGTTCGCAATGGGCGTAAGAGCCCGGGAGGCCGCGGGCCCGGCCGGCCGTCCGCACGACGGCCTCGACCTGGAGGGGACCCATGTCTCTCGAAAACCATCCCATGGTCGACGCCCTGGCTCCGGCTCCCGCCGAACGGCCCGGCGGCCCGCACGAGTACCCGCGGCGCCGGCCGGGACTCCACCCGGCGGCGTCCCGGCCGTCCCGCGGACGGGGCCGCCCCGGGGCTCCGTCCTCCCGCGGCACCGGGTGGGCGTCGGGCATGAGCGTTCCAAGCGCGGTCAGTCCCGTCTGCGGATCAGCGTGACGCCGTCCCCGATCGAGAGGATGACCGCCTCGACCCGGCCGTCCGCGGCGACATGGGCGTTGAACTCGCGGATCGCCCGGGTGTCGGCGTCCCTCGCGCGCCTGGTCGCGGAGAGCTCCTCGGGAGGAGTGTCGTCGACGGGGTCGACGACATGGCCGCGCCACAGGACGTTGTCGGCCAGGACGGCGCCTCCCGGCCGCATGCGCGGGACCAGCTCCTCGTAGTAGGCGACGTAGTTCTCCTTGTCGGCGTCGATGAAGGCGAGGTCGAACACCGGATCCGGGGGGAGCGCCCGTAGCGTGTCGAGTGCGGGGCCGAGCCGCAGCCGGATCCGGTCCGCCACCCCGGCCTGCTCCCACGCCTCCCGGGCGATGCGGCCCCATTCCTCGTCGACGTCGCAGCACAGCAGGTGGCCGCCGGGGGCGAGCCCGCGGGCGATGCAGAGCGACGAGTACCCGGTGAACGTGCCGATCTCGATCGCCTGGCGGGCGCCGATGAGCCTGGTCAGCAGCGTCAGGAACGCTCCCTCGTCAGGCCCGATCTGCATCCGCGCCACCGGGCCGAGCCGGGCGGTCCGCTCCATGAGGCGGCGCTGCGCGTCGTCCGGGGGGAGGCTGTGCGCCGTGAGGTAGTCGTACAGTTCCGCCGTCACCGGCGTGGTCTTGAGCGCGCACATGGCCCCGGTCCCTCCGCGGTTCTCCGAGAAACTTTAATAAATTGTAGCAACATCCTTCTCATTTCCAAGGCGCGCGCGCCGGCCCCACCCTCTCGTCGCGCTCGCTTTGAGCTGGTCAGTTAAGTGGCCAGTGAAATCCTCGGCCGTCCCGGGCCGCGGAGAGGCGTCCCGAAGAGGGGTTGACGAGGGGGAATCGCTATATAAAACTTCAGCGACAGGGCCCCGTCATCGATCCGCGGACCAGGCAGTGGCCCACCACACGTTCTCGACAGACGCTGGAGGTGTCTGGTTTGAGCTCTCTCCGTGAGACGTACGAGTCCCTCAACCTCGAACCCAAGCCGATTCGTCCGCACATCCTCGCCGCGGCCACCGTCGTCTTCGGCGACGACTACTACGCCGGCCGGCGGGAGACCATCAACCTGTCCGGCTTCGTCCAGCTGAACAAGTGGCCGATGCCGGGCTTCGAGCACCGGGTGGACGAGAAGGGCCACGCCGAGCTGGAGACCGAGCTGATCAGCGCGCCCGAGGTCGGCATCAAGGGGTACAGCTACGAGCTGGACGACCGCATCCAGGTGCTGTCCAACCCGTTCCTCCCCAACTCCGGCCACGTGCGCCAGATCGTCCCGGGCAAGAACTTCCCGGCCGAGTTCTACATCCGGCGCTTCGGCATCCTGGAGACCAGCACCCTGCGGCTGGCCCACCGCAACGTCATCGACATCTACGGCGTGGTGGACAGCATCCCGCCGTACAAGAAGCCGCTGACCGGCCCGTACCTGGGCAGCCCGCGCGGTGACGGTCCGTTCGACGTGGTGCAGGCGCCCAACGTGGTCCGCGGGACCACCCTGCCCGAGGCCTGGTACCCGGCCAACGACCAGAACGAGCCGGTCGGCCTGACGCCCACGGTGTTCTTCGCCGCGAGCGCCGGCCCCTGCATGTCGATGCTGGTCGACCCCTCCATGATCATGCAGGTCTCCCTGGAGGGGCAGATCGAGGTCGAGGTCAACGGCAAGACCGAGGTCATCGAGCTGGAGGGCGACTACCGCAAGGCCGCCGGCACGGAGATCCTCCTGTTCGGCCCCGACAAGCACGACGAGGGCCAGGGCGTGCTCGCCCAGATGGCCCGGGTCGCCATGGTCGGCCACAACGAGGCCCTCGGCGGCCGCGTGATGCTGCGGGCCAGCTGGCCGCGGCCGTCGGGCGGCACGCTGGGCGACGGCACCGAGGACAGCCTCAGCCGGGTCAGGTTCCCGAGCGAGCTGAACATCGACGCCGAGTTCGAGCTGGTCACGCCGCACGGCAACCTGTACGCGGCCCGGCCCGCCCACGTGTCCGGCAAGCTCAGGGACCTCGAGGCCACCGGCAGCGAGCTGCGCATGGTCGGCGCGGACTCGCCGCTCGTCACCACCGACGGCACGGTCAAGGCACGGCTGACCGGCGTCCGGCTGGCGATGCGCGACGCCCACGTCGGCGAGACGGCGGCGGTCAACATCTGAGGTTTCCCGCGAGCCTCTTGACGCGACCGGCGGGACTGGATCTGATGGAAATTCCAATAGTTCCAGTCCCGCCGGGACGCGCGTGCGGCCCGCCCCGCCGGCCGTTCCGGGCACCTGAGAAGGGGAGGCGTCGTGGACCAGCGACTGCTGCTGATGCACCAGGCGATGCTCGCCGACCGGCCCCGGCTGGAGGCCTACGAGCGGGCCCTGGAGGACGCGATCCCGCCCGGCGGAGTCGTGGCCGACGTGGGGGCGGGGACGCTGGCGCTGTCCATGCTCGCGCTGCGGTGCGGCGCCGAGCACGTCTACGCCGTCGAGGCCGACCCTGAGATGGCCCAGGTCGCGGCCAGGATCGCCGAGCAGAACGACCTCAAGGGCAGGCTCACCCTCGTCCACGCGGACGCGCGCCGGGTACGGCTGCCGGTCAAGACGGACGTCGTGGTCTCGGAGATGATGGGCAACCTCGGGCCGGAGGAGCAGATGATGGAGGTCCTCGGCTCCTTCGCGCGGCGCAACCTCGCCCCCGGCGGCAGGATCGTTCCGGAGCGGCTGGTCACCCGGCTGGCCGCCATCGAGTTCGACGGCGAGGGCTGGGGGCTCTGGAACGAGGACTTCCTCGGCTACCGGCTGGACGCGGTTCAGGAATCTGTAGCCCCCGCCGCCCAGCTGCACTTCTTCCAGCGCCCGCCCACGCTGCTCAGCGAGCCGGCGGCCATCGCCGACCAGCGCGGCGGCAAGGGGGAGGAGCAGCGGCCGAGCCGGCGGCTGACGATCAACCGGGCCGGCCGGCTGCACGCCATCGCCGGATACTTCACGGCCACCCTCGCCCCGGGCGTGACGCTGTCCAACCTCCCCTCGTATCCGGGCTGCAACTGGGCGGTCTGGATCTGGCCGCTGCGGCACACCGCGGTGGCGGCGGGGGACGTGCTGCACGTCCGGATGCACCGGCCCGAAGACGTGCGGGTGGCCACCGACTGGCGGCTTGAGTGCGGCCTCAGCAGGAAGGGAGGGCGCTGATGCCTTACGCGGCGGGGTCGGTGCGCGACATCCCGGTTCGCGGCGGCCTGAAACTGTGCGGGCTGACCTGGACCGGGCAGTACCTCTGGTACTCCGAGGCCGTGCAGAACCAGATCGCGGCGATGGACCCCCGGACCGGCGAGGTGGTGCGGAGGATCCCGTGCCCCGGCGTCCGCACGGACCTGACCACGATCGGCGGCAGCCTCGTCCAGGTCGTGGGCGATCGGCGGACCCTGCGGGTCATCGACCCCGAGTCCGGGGACGTCGTCGGCGAACTGCCGAACCCGCGGCCGGGGCGGCACCTGTGCGGGCTCGAGGCCACGAGCCAGGGCGTGTGGACGGGATACGAGGACCTCCAGGTCGTCGACCTGCGAAGCGTCGAGGACCTGCGGCTGATCGCCAGCTTCCCGGTGCGCCGTCCGGTCGCCGGGGTCACCGTCTCCGACGACTACCTGGCGTACGCCGACTACCGCGGATGCTCCATCAACCTGGTCGATCTGAAGCAGGGGCGCGAGGTGGCGTCGATCACCGTCAACGGCAGTCCCACCGGGATCGCCTGGGACGGCCAGCTGATCTGGTACTGCGACCACGCGACCCTCCAGCTGCGGGCGATCGAGGTGCCCGGAATCACCGGAGGCAGGCAGAGCCATGACGACGACAGGCGCTGAGCGGCGCACGGAGCCGACCCCCGCCGTGCGCGAGGCCCCCGCGCCGCTCGCGCTCGCGGGCCGGGGCGCGCGGGTGATGGCGATCGTCGCCGTGACCCTGGTGCCGGCCGTGGTCGCCGGGCTCGTCCGGACGGCGACGCGCGGCCGCACGGCGGGACGCCGGTACCTCTACCGGCGGACCGCCGTCCTGCTGATGAGGCTCGGCCCCACCTTCATCAAGGCCGGTCAGGTGCTCGGCACCCGCAGGGACGTGCTCCCCGCGGCTCTCTGCGACGAGCTGTCCGTCCTCCAGGACTCGGTGGCGCCGCTGAACCGCGCCGAGACGCGCCGCGCCTTCGCGGAGGCCTACGGCCCGCGGGCCGCCGAGGGGCGCTTCGCGCACGTCGAGGAGCGGCCCGTCGCCAGCGGGAGCGTCGCCTCCGTGTACCGGGGCTCGCTCGCGTCCGGAGGCCAGGTGGCGATCAAGCTGCGCCGCCCCGGCATCGACCGGGTGATGAGGCAGGACCTCGCGCTGATGAGGGCGGGCGCCGCGCTGGCCGCCCGCCTGCCGGTGTTCCGCGGCGTTCCGGTCACCGACGTGGTGGACAGCATGTGCGCCGCCGTCCTCGGGCAGCTGGACTTCACCCGCGAGGCCGACAGCCTGACGCGGCTGCGCGACAACCTGGCGCCCGTGCCCCGGGTGTGGGTTCCGCAGGTGCACCAGGCGGAGTCGCGGCCGCGCTGCATCGTCATGGAGTTCATCCCGGACCTGGACGTGGGCGCCGCGGCGAAGTGCCCTCCGGCGGTGCGCCGGCGGTTCGCGGCGTCGGCGCTGACCGCGATCTACCAGATGCTGTTCGTCGACGGCTTCGTGCACTGCGACATGCACCCGGGGAACCTCTACTTCACCCGCCAGGGGCAGGTCGTCGTGCTCGACGCCGGGTTCAGCGTGCAGCTGACCGAGCGCCTGCGCCGGCTGTTCGCGGAGTTCTTCATGAACATGTCCACCGGCCGGGGCAGCCGCTGCGCCGAGATCGTCATCGAGAGCTCGGCGGGGGTGCGCGACGACGCCGACCTCGACGGCTTCATCGTGCGGATGGCCGACCTGGTCGAGCGCAGCCACGGCCTGCCCGCCAAGGAGTTCAGCCTGATCGCCTTCGCCGCGGAGATGTTCGACCTGCAGCGCCGGTTCGGCATCCACGCCGCGCCCGAGCTGATCTTCCCGCTGCTGTCCCTGCTCGTCATCGAGGGGACCATCCGCGAGCTCGACCCGGAGATCGACTTCCAGGAGACGGCGAAGCCCGTCCTGAACCGCGGCCTCTTCGGCGCCCGGTAGCCGCACCGGGCGCACGCCCGGCCTCCGCCCGCGTTCGAGGCCGAGTTATATAAGTTTGCTATTATTATCCCGTGCACGCGTTCGATGTTCTCGGCGATCCGGTCCGCCGCCGCATCCTGGAGCTGCTGTCCGCCGGCGGGCACTCCTCCGGGGAGATCTGCGCCGTCATCCAGGAGGAGTTCGGCATCTCCCAGCCGGCGGTGTCGCAGCACCTGAAGGTGCTGCGCGACCACGGGTTCGCCTCGGTCCGGGCCGAGGGGACGAGGCGGCTGTACGCGATCGACCCCGCGCCCCTGCGCGAGGTCGACACGTGGCTGGAGCAGTTCCGCGGGTTCTGGGCCCAGCCCCTCGACGCCCTGGCCACGGAGGTCGCCAGGGGCCGGCGCGAGCCGCGCGGCACGGCGGGGGACCGGGCACCGCGGAAGGCCTGATCCGCCAGGCCGCCCGCCCCGGGCCTCGACTCGCGACGGGCGGGCGGACGGGGGGACGGGCTACAGGCGCGCGACGAGGCCGGCCAGCTCGGCGGCGACCGCCGCGGGGGACGGCAGGCCCGCGACCTCGGTGTGGACCTCGGCGGTCGCCGTCCGCAGCGTCTCGTCCTCCAGCAGGCGCTCCAGCATCGTCGCGGTGATCTCCTCGGCGGGCGCCGTCAGGCCGATGCCCCGGTCGCGCACGTCCTGCCCGATGGCTTCCGAGGCCACGTCCTGCGGGTCCAGGGCGACCATCTGGGGAATGCCGGCCTCCACCGCGGACATGACCGTGTTGGCGCCGCCGTGGTGCACGACCGCCGAGCACGTCCGGAACAGCTCGCCGAAGGGGACCCAGCCGTCGGCGGGCCGGACGTTCGGCGGCAGCGTGCCCAGGGCCGAGGTGTCGACGTTGCCGAGCGCGAGCACGAAGTCGGCGTCCACCTTCGACGCGGCCTCGATGACCGGCGGCAGAGTGCCGAGCCCGAAGAACTTGGCCGAGAAGCCGCCGCCGAGCGAGAGCACGACTCGCGGCCGCTGCGGCCGCTGGCGCCACAGCCCGCCGAGGACGCCGCCGCCGTCGTAGGAGTGCCCGCCCATGAACCCGCCCTCGGGCCTGGCGTGCAGCATGCTCGGCGGCAGCCGCTCCAGGATCATCGCGGGCCGCGGGATGGCCGGGACCCCGTACTCCTCGCACAGGTCCGGCAGCAGCCCGGCCGTCAGCTGGTGGGTCCGCCCGGTGGTGAAGGGCCCCAGGTTCCGCTGGACGGCCGGGACGCCGAGCCTGGCCGCCGCCATGGCCCCGACCGTGGTCGTCTGCTCGTAGACGACGAGGTCCGGGCGCCACTGGTCGACCACCTCCATGGTCCCGGCGACCAGCGGCCGGTTGAACCCGGCGAACATGGGCGCCCGGGGGGAGATGTCCCTGTCCGGCCCGACACTCCGGAACCACGTCTCCGCGAATCCGGGATCGTCCTCGAGTACCTTCTGCGCGATCGTCACGGCGCTGTAGCCCGGCGCCACGTCGACCACGGGCAGCCCGGCCCCGGCCGCCCACTCGGGGCGCTCCGCGAGCGCCACGAGCACCTCGTGGCCCGCGGAGCGGAAGGCCCAGGCCAGGGGCACGAGCGTGAAGACGTGGCCGGCCGCGGGAACGGAGATGAACAGCACGCGCATGGTGGAATCCTCCCGGGGGCGGGACCGGGGCGCCGACGAGGCGGTCTCCGGTCTACTCCTCCAGGAGATTACTATATATAGTTCAAGTGTCTAGCGAGCTGGAGGGGTTCGTGACGCCGCCGATCTGCCCGCCCGACCTGTCGGCCAGGCCGTACCGAGCGATCGTGGAGCACCCCGCGGCCGCGCCGGCCGCCGCGGTGTTCCGCGCCTGGACGGAGCGGTTCGACCGGTGGTTCGCCCAGCCGGGCGAGATCGTGATGAAGGCCGAGGTCGACGCGCCCTACTTCTTCCAGACGTTCCACGAGGGCCGGCGGCATCCGCACTACGGCCGGTTCCTCCGGGTCGACCCGGACCGGCTGCTCGAACTCACGTGGCTCAACGAGGCGGGGACCCGCGGGGTCGAGACGGTGCTGACCGTCGAGCTGTCGCCCCGTCCCGGCGGCTCCCTGCTGCGCCTGACGCACGCGGGCTTCCCCGACGACCGGACGAGGGACGAGCACGAGACCGCGTGGAGATCGATCCTCCTGAACCGCCTCGACCCCGTGCTGCGGGGGACGGAGGCCTGACCGGCGGCGCCGCGCGCCGCGCGTTCCGACCCGAGGAGTGTTCCGCATGGCCACTGCCGAAGAGTACGAAGCCCTCTTCAAGGCGTTCGACCACGACGGCGACGGCGTCATCGAGCAGACCGACGTCGACCTGCTCGTGCAGCGGTGGTGCCGCGCGCTGCACGTGTCGCCCGGCTCCCCGCAGTGGCTGGCGATAACGCGGCCGTCCAACCGCCTGTTCCAGCGGTTGGAGGGGAGCGTCGACGAGGCGGGGGACAAGAAGGTGAGCCGCGAGCAGTGGGTCGCCTCGCACGAGCGGCCGGGATTCATCGAGGACGTCGCCATCCCCTGGGGCGTCGCGGTGTTCGACATGGGCGCGGACGCCGACGCGCGGGTGTCCCTCCAGGTGTGGATGACGACGCATTCGGCGACGGGCTACCCGCAGTTGGAGAGCCTCGCCGGGTTCCAGCGGCTCGACGAGGACGGGGACGGCTATCTCGACAGGGACCCCTTCGTGAAGTACATCGAGGACTTCTACCACCGGGACCACGCCTGATCGGCTCCGGGGCGGCTCCGCCGACGGGTCATTAGACTTGTCTTATATAAGCTGCGGGTTTATTATTTGGCCTGGACGGCTCAGCGCGGAGTGAGGGAGGCGGGCGAGATGACGACGTCCCAGCCGGTGGCGGGCGAGAGAGTGCGCGGACCCCTGCTGACGCCCGGCGAGCGCCCGCCGAGGGCGGGCGTGCTCTCGGCGTCGCTGACCTTCGCGTTCCGCTCGCTGCTGAAGATCAAGCGGGCGCCCGAAGGGCTGTTCGGCGCCCTGCTGCAGGCGGTCATGTTCACCCTGCTGTTCACCTACCTCTTCGGCGGGGCGATCGCGGGGTCGCCGAGCGAGTACCTGGACTTCTTCCTGCCCGGGGTCTCGGTCATCGCGATCGTGCTCGCGAGCATGAACACGGGGTTCGTGCTGAACGTGGACATCGACCAGGGGGTGTTCGACCGGGTGCGGTCGCTGCCGGTGTGGCAGTCGTCGGTGCTGGTCGGGGCGATGCTGGGGGACGTGGTCCGGTACGCGGTGGCCTCGGTGGTGCCGCTGCTGCTGGGGCTGGCGCTGGGTTTCCGCCCCGACGGCGGCCTGGGCGGCGTCGTGCTGGCGCTGCTGTTCCTCCAGGTGTTCGCCTTCAGCCTCGCGTGGATCTGGGCCCTGATCGGCGTGGCGGTGCGCACGGCGGCGTCGGCGCAGATGCTCATCATCACGCTGGACTCGGTCCTGCTGTTCGGCAGCAACATCATCGCGCCGCGCGAGACCATGCCGTCGTGGCTCCAGACCGTCATCGGGTTCAACCCGATCACGCACGCGGCGACGGCCGTGCGCGGGCTGATGCAGGGCACCGAGACCGCGGGCCAGATGGGCCGGGCGTTCCTGGCCTGCGCGATCCTCGTCGCGGTCTTCGCCCCGCTCACCGCGTACGCGTACTCGCGACGCGGCCGCGCGTAGCGGCGGACGGTCGCCGCGCCCTCCCAGGGGCGAGTCCGGCTTGTGCTACTTTAAAGTAAAGTGCGTGTGGTGGCGCGACCGCACCCGGTTCCGGACGGAGGGTCATGGCCGACCAGTACACATCGGGTACCGCGCCTGTCCCCGGCGGGCCCGGCTACGTCGCCGCCTACCTGGAGCGCCTCGGCATCGGCGACCCGGGCGAGCCCTCGCTCTCCGGACTCTTCGCGCTGCACCGGGCCCACGTGGAGCGGGTGCCGTACGAAGTGCTGGAGATCCAGCTGGGACGGCCGACCACCGCGGACCCGCGTGACGCGGCCCGCCAGGTGCTGAAGGGACGCGGCGGGTACTGCGTGCAGCTCAACGGCGCGTTCTCCACTCTGCTGGGCGCCCTCGGATACGACGTCACGTGGCACCGGGCCGGCGTGCACGCCGCCCGCAAGCTGCCCCAGGTCGGACCGGCCGAACCGGCCCCGCACCTGGTGCTCACCGTGAGCGTCGAGGGCGAGGACTGGATGGTGGACGTCGGCCTCGGCGACGGGCTGCACGAGCCCCTGCCGCTGCGCGCGGGGACGTACCGCCAGGGACCCTTCGCCTTCCACCTCGGCCCCTCGCGGTTCGAGCCCGGCGCCTGGCGCTTCGACCACGACCGCGGCGGCGCGATCGCCGGGCTCGACTTCTCGATGGCTCCCGCGAGCCCGGCGGACTTCGCCGAATGGCACCGCTACCTGGCCACCGACCCCGAATCTCGCCTGGTGCGGACGGTCGCGGTGATGCGGCGCGACGCGACGAGCGTCGACGGCCTCACCGGATGCATGCTGCGGCACATCGACGACTCCGGCACGACGACCAGGGAGCTCGGCACCTCCGCCGAGTGGTACGGGGCGCTCGCCGAGGTCTTCGGCCTGCCGCTGGCGGACGTGGGCCCGCAGGACCGGACCGCGCTGTGGACGAAGGTCCGGGGCGCCCATGAGGCCTGGCTGGAGGCGAGGGCCCGGCGGTCCGCGGCCCGGGCCTGAGGCGCCGCCCGGGGCCCGCGCACCGGCCGGGCTATGCCGGGACCTCGACCCGCGCGTCGTCGCCGACGACCAGGCTGAACCGGGCCGAGGCGCTCACGCTGGCGTTGCGGCCGATGATCGAGTCGTGCAGCCCGGCGAAGCCGGAGACCGACGCGTTGTCGAGCACGATGGAGCCGGCCACGCCGGCGCGCCGCAGGACGCAGCCCCGGCCGATCGAGGTGCGGGGGCCGATGTGGCTGTCCTCGACGACCGAGCCCGCGCCGACGATCACGGGGCCCTCGATGCGGGAGCGCACGACCCGCGCCCCGGCCTCGACGACGACCGCGCCGTCGATCCGGCAGTGCGCGTCGACCTCGCCGGCGATCCCGGGCTGCAGCGACTCCAGGAGCCGGCGGTTGCAGTCCAGGACGTCCTCGGCGCGGCCGGTGTCCTTCCAGTAGCCGCCGTACTCGCTGGCCCGCACGTCCGCGCCCCGGGCCACCAGCCACTGGACGGCGTCCGTGATCTCGAGCTCCCCCCGCGCGCTCGGCTCGATCGACGCCACCGCCTCATGGACGGCCGGGGTGAAGAAGTACACCCCGATGAGCCCCAGATCGCTCCGGGGCTCCGCCGGCTTCTCCACCAGCCGCTCGACCCGTCCCTCGGCGTCCAGCTCCACCACCCCGAAGGCGCGCGGGTCGGCCACCTTGTGCACCAGCACCTGGGCGTCGGGCCGCCGCGCGGCGAAGTCCTCGGCGATGTCGGCGACGCCGTGGGGCAGCATGTTGTCGCCCAGGTACATCACGAAGTCGTCGTCGGCGAGGAAGCGGCGGGCCAGGATCACGCAGTGCGCCAGACCGAGCGGCCGCTTCTGGTGGATGTAGGTCACCCGCGCGCCGAAGCGGGAGCCGTCGCCCGCGAAATCGATGATCTCCTGGGCGCGGTCGCCGACGATGATTCCGATCTCCGTGACGCCGAGGGCGCGGATGTTGAGAAGGACGTACTCCAGGACCGGCCTGTTGGCGATCGGCATCAGCTGCTTGGCCATGGAGTGGCTGAAGGGGCGCAGCCGCATTCCCGAACCACCCGCCAGCACCAGAGCTTTCATCGGTTGCTTCCTCACAGGCGCAGAGAAGGAGCGCCGGTCTCCTGCCAGAGGGGCAGGAGACCGGCGGAGACGGACTCGGCCATGGTGGGCGCCGCCGCGTCCCCGTCGGAGAGCAGCGGCGGCTCCGTGATCCCCCAGGGGAGCGCGAGATCGGGGTCCAGCGGGTTGACGGAGATCTGGGCTTCGGGCGCGTAGGTGCTGGACAGGGCGTAGCAGACGCAGGTGTCGTCGGTGAGTGCCAGGAAGGCGTGGCCGGCGCCTTCCGGGACGTAGACGCTCCGGCCCGACCCGGCGTACAGCTCGTTGACCGCGTGGTGCCCGAAGGCGGGGGAGCCGATCCGCAGGTCGACCACGATGTCGCGCACCGCGCCCCTGACGCAGGTGACGTACTTCGCCTGTCCGGGCGGGACGGCCACGCCGCGGATCCCGCGGAGCGTGTTGCGCCGCGACGTCGAGCAGTTGATCTGGCGTGGGACGAACGGGCGCCCCAGCGCGGCCTCCAGGACGTCGGCGCGCATGACCTCGAAGAAGCCGCCCCGCCGGTCGGAGTGGTGGTCGGAGGTGAAGACGTAGGCCCCGGGGACGGCCGTCTCACTGACGTGCATGGGGCGCCGATCGTGGCAGTCGCATCGTGGGGCCCGCCCTCAGCTCGGGTCGGCGCGGTACGCCGCGCGCAGGGTGGTCGAGGGGGCCAGCCAGGCCATGTCGGCGACGTTGGCGCGTGCGTGGGTCCAGTTCGCCACCAGCCGCCAGCCGCGGTCCTGCATGTAGGCCGCCACGGCCTGCCGGGTCGCCCCGCGGCGGTAGCGGGCCTCCGCACTGCCCTCGATCACGGCCAGGTCAAGCCGGTCCAGGTCCGCGCCCGCCAGCACGTCCAGTTCCGCCCCCTGGGCGTCCACCACGAGCACGTTGCAGCCGTCCTGGACCTCGCGCACCGGGACGACCTCGGTGGTGTCCAGCCGGGTCACCGTCATCGGCGGCAGCGGCGCGAGCAGGCTGGCCTGCTGGTCGTACTCCGTGACGTGCAGGGTGGCCGTCCCGCGCTCCCGCCCAGCCGCGGCCATGACGACCTCCTGGGAGGGCCGGCCGCCCTCCGGCCGGCCGGACAGGTGGCGCCCGAGCTCGCGGGCGAGCGCCGCCGAGTGGTCGCGATTGGGCTCGACCATGACGAGCCGCCGGAAACCGCACCGGACGAGCGCCGGCACTTCCTGTCCGACATGCGCCCCGACCTGCACCACGCCCACCGGTGCCACGCCGAGCCGGTCCATCAGCCCGGGGAGCTGCCGCTCCCATCTGACGTACACCGGGGCGGCGGACCGGTCGATCTCGGTCAGGGCGTGGCCCTGCGAGGCGGGGGAGGACCCGTGGGACATCGACGTACCTCCAGAGAAGACGGACACCACCGCGCTATTAACTTTAGAAGCATATAGTACAGTGAGATGGCATGGCGGGCCCGGGCGGTCCCCGGGGCCGCGTCCGCGGCGTGCGGCGGCGGCGAGTCCGCCGGCGGAACGCCGGGACGGACCGGGACGCCGTCGGTTGAGGAGTCATACATGGCCTTGCGTGATGTGCGTGTCCTGCTTCTGTACCCGCCGAACCAGAGCGCCCCCGGGACGGTGTGCAAGCCGAACGGATCGCTCGCCTACCCCAACCTCGGCGGCGCCCTGCGCGACCACGGCGTCGACGTGCGCGTCTTCGACGCGTGCGTGGGCGACGACTCCGACGAGCTGGCAGGGCTGTTCGACAGGCCCGTCCAGCTGCCGAGCGGCCTCCTGCGCACGGGCGTCAGCGACGAGCGGATCCTGGAGGAGGCGGCGGAGTACGACGTCGTGGGGATCACCTCGATCTTCACGGACCAGGAGACGATGGTCCTGAACTGCGCGCGGCTCATCCGGGCGGCCTTCCCGGAGAAGATCCTCGTCTCGGGCGGGGTCAACGCCCGGTCGCGGCTGCCGCAGTTCTTCCAGGCCGGTTTCGACGTCGTCTGCCTCTCCGAGGCCGAGGGCACGATCACGAGGATCGTCGACGAGGTGCGCAGGTCGGCCCGCCCTGACTTCGCCGGGATCAGCGGCGTCGCGTTCCGGGACTCCGGCGGGATCCGCGTCAACCCCGCGCGCCCGGACGACGTGGTCTGGGATCTGGACGCCCTTCCCATGCCGGCCTGGGACCTGTTGCCGAACGACCGGTACTGGACCATCGCCCGGCCCCACTCGGGCGTGTGGGAGTCCGGTACGGAGCTGCGCTACGCGGACATGATGACCTCGCTCGGCTGCCCCTTCCACTGCGCCTACTGCCACATCGCGGGGGAGCAGGAGGGGAGCATGAGCGGGCCGATCGGGCGCTACCGCACCAAGTCGGACGATCGAGTGCTGCGCGAGCTGGACGTCCTGAAGGGGCTGGGCGTGGAGCACGTGATGATCGAGGACGACTCGCTCCTGGGGGAGAAGAAGCGCGCCCTGCGGCTGCTGAGGAAGATCCGGGGCGCCGGCGTCGACATCTGCGATCTGAACGGCATCAACATCATCCACCTCCTCAAGCGGTGGAAACCCGACCACGAGGTGCTTGAGGCCCTGGCCGAGGCCGGCTTCACCCAGCTCAATCTTCCGTTCGAGTCGGGCAATCTGCGGATCCTGCGCAAGTACGCGAGCAACAAGCTGAACATCGAGATGGCCGACATCGAATCGCTGATCGTGGCCTTGAAAGACTACGGTTTCAAGATTTTCGGCAACTACATGATGGGGTACCCGGACGAGACCCTGGAAGAGATCGAGACCACGATACGGCTGGCCCGGGACCACGTTTCCTACGGTCTCGACGCCGCGAACTTCTTCATCGTGGTCCCGCTCCCCGGGACGCCGCTGTTCGACACGGCGATCTCCGAGGGGTATCTCCGCAGCGACTTCGATCCGGACACGATGAACATCTACCGGGCGAACATGTCCGGAACGGTGGTGCCGTCGCAGGTCCTGGAGGAGCTGCGCAGCCGAGCCTGGGAGGAGGTCAACTCCCCGACGTGGAAGAACGCGAAGAAGGCCTGGGCCGCGACGGAGAGCTGAGGGCCCTCGCGCGGGGCCGGCCGCCGGAGGTCCGTGAGGAGCGGGGAGGCGGGAGAGAACGCGCCGCCCCGCCACGGCCGAGGTTCCGCGATGCGCGGCCAACTGGGTATACACTTCTAAAGTGAACCTGGGAGGCGGTGCGGGCACGTGAATCAGCGTCGGAACTACGGGCAGTACTGCGGCCTCGCCGGTGCGCTGGACATCGTCGGCGAGCGCTGGACGCTGCTCATCATCCGGGAACTGCTCACCGGGCCCTGCCGCTACAACGAGCTTCTGGCCAACCTGCCCGGTCTGGGGACCAACCTGCTGGCGGACCGGCTGAAGTTCCTCACCGAGGTCGGGATCATCCGGCAGCGGGCTCGCGAAGGTTCGAAGGTGCGGGTGTACGAACTCACCGAGCAGGGGCAGGGCCTGCGCGAGGCGGTGCTCGTGCTCGCGCGGTGGGGGCTCGGCGTGCTCACGGAGCCCAAGGCCGAGTACATCGTGCGCCCCCGGTGGGCGGTTCTCGCGGTGGAGGCGATGGCGGCCCCGACCGTGGACGGCCCCGACGAGCAGTACGAATTCCGCATCGACGACGACGTGTTCCACATCACGGTGCTGGACGGCAAGGTCGCGGTCGCCCATGGGAAGGCGCCCGACGAACCGGCGCTCGTGGTCCACACGGACGCGGTGACCTTCGTCGACATCGGCGCCGGGCGCCTCGACCCGCTGGAGGCGACGCTCACCAAGCGGATCGTCATGGAGGGCGACGAGGACGCGATCATCCGCTGCTCGCGCCTGCTCGGCCTGGTGGCCTGAGAGAGCTCCCTTCCCGGGAGCGCCGGCGGTCGCCTTCCGCTCTTCAAAGGCACATCTCGATAGCCCGCACCCCGTGCCGGTAAAACCCCTTGCGACCGGAACCCCTGGGCCTCGATGCCGCGTTCTACGGCGGATCTTCCGCTGCCGCGCCGCCGGCCGCGCGCCGGACTTGGAAGTCCTATCTTGACGCCGTCGCGGCGATAGCTTTTACTGGCGGCGAGCGCCTCGAATTCCGTGACGGCATGACGACGACGTTGCACCGGCGCAGAGTAATGAGCCCACTACGTGATCGCCATCGACATGAGACCACCAGCCGATTCTGACCGCCGATAGGACGGAAAGCGAACAGCACGGTCGCGGCCGTCATCGGGAAGGTGCCATCAGTGGACCATGCGCGCATGACCAGGTCGGTTCGTCCGAATCTCAGCGCGGGCGGCCTGACGTCATACGGCTTCGCCATCCAGGCCGCGATCGGTCGGCGGCCCATGCGCTATCTGATAGGCCGCCGTTTTGTCGACCACTCGGCGGTGACGGCTCTATTCGTTCTGCAGCCGCAGATACTTGCCGGAAGTCATGTCTGGATAACCGAGGACCCCGCTCTTGGGAAATGTGATGTGGAAACACATATACCCACGATGAGGAATTCGGTGCGCCTGGTCGAGCGGTATCTGTTCGACTGCCTTCCGCTGACCGACATCGGATATCTGGATCTCATGGCCTGGCGCTATCCCGGACTGGGCTCCAATCCCGAGGACGTCGAGGTCGACATGTCCTGGAGCCGGTGGCCGGCGGCCGAGCCGCGGTGCTATCTGGGGCCGGTCACCACGCCCGGTCTCAGCGTCACCGAGGCCATCGACCACGAGACGGGAATGGTCGTCGCGCGCTCCGTCGAGCGTCTCCGGCAACCGCTCCGCCGCTGGGAGGTCGTGGAGATGGGCCGTCCGGACGTGGGCGGGCTGCCCGAGCGGGTCCGGGCCTCCCGCATGCGCACCGGCGGCTGGACGGACTTCCGCCGCGTCGGGGAGCCGGTCCCCGTCCCGCAGGAGGCCTTCGACGCCGGGCCCGCACGACTCCGGGAGGCGCTCGAGCACGGGCTTTCCGGAAAGGCGGCCTGAGAGTGGTGGATCGTGCCACCGCCCGCTCCCTGGCGGCGCGGGCCTTCCGGTTGGGCGCGTTCGGGGGAGCCGCCGCGGTCCGTATGGCGGCCATCGTCGCGACGTCACCGAGGAGCACCCGCGGGCCGCGGCTGGCCGCCGAGGCCGCGCGCCTCCTGGAAAAGCTGGGCGGGGCCTTCGTGAAGGCCGGGCAGATCCTCGGCACCCGCGTGGACCTCGTGGGGGAGACGGCCGCGGCCGCGCTCGGCAGGCTGCACGACAGCGTGGAGCCGATGGCCCCCGCGGAGGCGCTGCGGACCGTCCGGGCCGGGCTCGGCCGGACCCCGCCCGAGTTCGTGAGGGCGGTCGGGGGGCCGTCCGCGGCCGGCGGCTCGATCGCCTGCGTGTACCGCGCGCAGCTCGGGGACCGGGCGGTGGCGGTGAAGGTCCGCCGCCCCGGCGCGGGCGCCGCGATCGCGGCGGACATGGCGGTGCTGCGGTTCGCCGCCGGGGTCGCCGCGCGGATCCCGGCGCTCCGGCGGGTTCCGTTCATGGAGATCGTCGACCAGGTCGGCGACTGCCTCATGGCCCAGCTCGACTTCGGCGCGGAGGCGGCGAACCTGCGGCGGCTGCACGACGCTCTGGCCGACATGCCGGACGTCGTCGTCCCGCGGCCCATCCCCGAACTGAGCGGGGACGGGGTCATCGCCATGGAGTTCATCGAGGGCCTGGACCGCGACGTGATCGAGACTCTTCCCGCGCGAGTCCGCGAGGCGCAGATCACCGCGCTCGTGCACGCCGTCTACCGGATGCTCTTCGTCGAGGGCTTCGTTCACGTCGACCTGCATCAGGGGAACACCTATTTCATGCCCGACGGCACCGTCGTGCTCCTGGACGCCGGTCTGGTCTTCCGTATGGGCCGCGAGGCCCGGGAGAGATTCACCGGGTTCTTCGCCGGCATGATCCAGGGAGACGGCGAGGCGTGCGCCGACATCCTGCTGTCGACGGTGCGGCGCAGGGAACCGGAGACGGATATCGCGGCCTTTCGCGCGGAGGTCTCCGACCTGGTCGTGCGAAATGCCGGAATGGTGGCCCGGGACTTCGATCTCCCCGCGTTCTGCCTGGATCTGTTCGATCTCCAGCGGAAACACCGTCTCCACGCGGAGCCGGAGTTCATATTCCCCATGCTCAGCCTGCTCACATTGCAGGGTGTGGTCAAGCGTCACCATCCGATGATGGACTTCCAGTTGGAGGCCGCGCCTTTCGTGATGCACGGCCTGCTTGTGACGAGCGGCGTTACCGGATGAGGGGTCGTCCCTGGCGGGCACGCACGGGGTGAGAACCGGCCGGTGGGCGTCCCGGGCCCCTCGGCGTCGCACCGGGGCCCGCGGGCCCGGCCGTGAATGGGAAGCCCCGCAGCTTGATCTCATCGACTTTATGCGGGCGGATTGCCGGTCACGGGATAGGCGGCAGGGCGCGGCATTGACGACCGCGTGCATTCTCTGCCGGTGAGGCGGCCCCGTGGTCGGAACCAGGCGGCCCGGCAGGGGAATTAGAGGCAGGTCCCAAGGCTGCCCGCTCGCCGGCGTTCCGATCCCGGCGCGCCACCGGCACCGGCCGCCGGAGCAGGTCCGCGCCCCGGTGGCCGCCATGAGGGCCGGCCGGTCGGCGCCGGCCGCGCAGGCCCGGGCGTCGAACCTCACGATTTTTCGCTGAGCCATCGCGCCCGGGCTCGATGAGCGAGATCACGCAGAGCCGAACGCCATTGAGCTGATCTTTTGTGGTGAGACAACTTCATAGCGTGGCTTCGCGCTGTTCGGGCCGACGTGAACAGACCGCGCGGCTTCCCTCGCTTGTCTGTTCGAGACTACTAAGAGCATGTCTCATGTGGCTCGGTCGTGGATGCGGCATGATCGGTGTCGTGTTGTCGGACCTTTCGATCCGGCTGGTGCCGGATGAGCTGTGGGAGATCGTCGGCCCTCTGATCCCGGAGTTCGCGCCGCGGCGGCAGGGCGGCGGGACGGCGCCGGTGGACGACCGGACGGTGTTCACCGCGATCGTGTACGTGCTGACCAGCGGGTGCGCCTGGCGGCATCTGCCGGCCGAGTTCGGGGTCAGCGTGCCCACCGCGCACCGGCGCTTCGCGGCGTGGACCGGGGCCGGGCTGTGGCCGCGCCTGCACCGCGCCGTGCTGGCGGAGCCGGGGGCGAGCGGGCAGGTCGGCTGGGTGTCGGCGATCGTGGAGGCCGCCGTCGCCCGCTCGGAGGTGCGGGGACCGGACCGTCCTCGTCCGACGCCGGAAATGCCCCACTCCACGTGAGACACGTTTGAAAGGTCAATGTTCCAGGCGCATCTCGGTGAGATCTCCTCGGCAAGGCGTTAATCACCGATACGCCCTATTGACAACCTGCTCAAATAGTTTGACGATGACCATCATTGCTGCTCACTCCGACGGCTGGAGACGATCGCAGGTGGGCGGCCGGCGGGCGTTAGGCGCGATCGAAGGGGGGCGGCCGACGATGGCGGGCGATCGGAGGGGGCCGAACTCAAGTCTCTCGGGGATTTCGCATTCGCCACGGCCGAGAAGATTCTTGAAAGCCGTGGTCGGCAGATTCATCTCCAGTTTCTGACTTGATTCGGCAGAACGCAGCGTCTCGCGACGGTTCGGGAGGATATTCGTGTCCGGCTCCGGGAATGGGCAGCGCTACACAACGCCTCATCGGTCCCCCATTGAAGAGGCGAACCGCGTCTCCGCGGCAAGAATGGTTCTCGACCAGTCGGCGAGGCCGCGGCGGAGCGGATTGGAGCTGCCTCCTCGGCTTCCGTTCGAGACATGGCAGCGGATCGGACGCCAGATATCCCTGATTTCGGACTGCTCGCGCTGGTGGCTCGGCGACTGGCTCATCTACGGGGAGCGGCATTACCCGAACCGGTACCGGATGGCCATAGAGGCCACCTCGCTCGACTACCAGACGCTCAAGAACTACGCTTGGATCGCTCGCCGCATTCCGAGGTCCCGCCGGCGGGACCAACTCAGCCTCCAGCACCACGCCGAGGTGGCCGCACTTCCGCCGTCCGAGCAGGAGCACTGGCTCCAGCAGGCGGCAGAGCTGGGATGGACGAGAAGAGAACTCAGAAAGCGCCTGCGAGGAATCCGCAACGGCGGCGAGGACAAGAAGCCGGAAGAGGCCACCGTCCGCATCGATGTGATCGCTGAGCGCCAACGCCGCTGGCAGGAGGCCGCCGAGGCGATGGAGCTGAGCCTGGCGGAATGGATCGTGGTCATTCTCGACCAGGCCGCGGGCCAGGTCGCCGGGGCCGTTGCGAAGAACGACGAAGAGGCGTGACATTTCGCCGGGCCGAGTGTATGAGTAGAGGGGCGTAAGGCCGCTCATGCGCACTGCGCGGTAGGCGAAGGGGCGCTAGTCGGTCATCTTTAGACCGCAAAGCGCCATGCACCGCATCGGCCGGAGGCCACCGCGGTCCTCGCCAGTACGAAAGAAATTCATTGGCTGAACGCCACCGGTCGGTATTGCCACTGTGGGGTTGGAATGGTCGCTGTAGGGAATCTGCTCGCGCCGCCGTTGCGCGGCTTTCTGGAAATCGATCCCAAGACCCTCGACGTCGAGCGCCTGGGGTTTCCGCCGGGCGATCCGCGGGCTCGTGCCCTGCTGGCGGACGTGGTGGAGAGCTTCGCTACCGGATTCAATACCGCTCTGAGTGCGGATCCGGCGACCCTGGACTTCGGGACGCTGCCGCACGGGTTACGCGGGTTCGCCTTCGAAGGCGCGGCCATGGGCGTCGCCCTGGTCGACCTGGCCACCTTCTCGGGGGGCCGCAGAGTGCGCGCGCTGGCCGAAGGGGCCGGCGCACGCTATGTCCATCTGATTCACGTCGGCGTCGGATGGGCGTACGCGCGCACGCATGTGCCTCCCTGGACGGGCATCCGCTTCGGGCGGCCGCTGCTGCGTTGGCTCGCGTGGGACGGCTGGGGATTCCATCAGGCCTTCTTCAAGTCCCGGCGGGTGCTGGTGCGGCACTGGGTCGAGCGGCCGGCGCGCGGAAGCACGCGGACGATCCGGGACCAGGGGGTCGGCCGGGCGCTGTGGTTCTACGCCGGCGCCGATCCGGTCGTGGTCGCCGAGACGATCGGTGCCTTCCCGGCCGCCCGCAGGTCGGACGTGTGGGCGGGCATCGGGCTGGCCGCCGCGTACACCGGCGCGCTGCCCCCGGAGCGGTTGGGCGAGCTGCTGGAGCGGGCCGCGGGTTTCGAGGACCACATCGCCCAGGGCGCCGCGTTCGCGGCGAAGGCGCATGTGGTGTCGCAGGAGGTGCCGGAGCGGTCGGCGGCCGCGATCCAGACGCTGACCGGAGCCGCCCCCGCGGTCGCCGCGGCGTGGACGGACGAGGCGGCGGTGACCGCCGAGCGCTGCTGCAGCGGTCCGGAGGGTTACGAGGTGTGGCGCGCGAGGGTGCGCCAGGCATGGCGGAAGCACAGCGAGGGGTGAGGGCATGACCAGAAGGATTCGGGTACTGCTGGCCCCGATCTGCGCGGCGCTGCTCATCGTGGGGGGCTGGTACAACGCCCGGCTCCCGTCGGTGGCGCGAGCCGAGAACGAACGCCTGGCGAGCGGTTTCGCGTTCCAGCGGCAACCGTTGAACGGCACGGCCTCGCCCCGCGACATACGCACGGTCGCCCCCGCCTACAAGGGCATCGACCATTGGATCTCGTCGGTCGGCGCCGCGGTGGCGCTCGCCGACATCGACGGCAGCGGCCGCGCGGACGACGTCTGCCTGGTCGATCCGCGCGACGACAGCGTCACGCTGCGCCCGGCGCCGGGCACGGGGGCGCGGTTCCCGGCGACCGTCCTGGCTCCGCAAGGCCTTCCGTACGACAGAACGATGGCGCCGATGGGGTGCGTGCCCGGCGACTACAACGAGGACGGCCGCATGGACGTCCTCGTCTACTACTGGGGCCGTTCGCCGGTGCTGTTCCTGCGCACTCCGGCCGCGCTCGGCAAGAGCGACTCCTTCGCCGTGCAGGAACTGGTGCGCCCGTACCAGGTGTGGAACAGCAACGCCGTCTCGCTCGCCGACCTGGACGGTGACGGCCACACCGACATCGTGGTCGGGAACTACTTCCCGGACCGGGCGCGGGTCCTCGATCCGACGGCGCGCCAGAGCGAGCTGCAGATGCAGAGCTCGATGTCCGCGGGCTTCAACGGCGGCGTCAACCGGGTCCTGCGGTTCCGGTCCGCGGAGGGCGGCTCCCGTCCCTCGGCGGTCTTCGGCGAGGAGCGCTGGCCCTTCTCCGACCAGGTCGCCAAGGGGTGGACGCTGGCGACCGGGGCGCAGGACCTCGACGGCGACGGGCTCCCGGAGCTGTACTTCGCCAACGACTTCGGCCCCGACCGCCTGCTCTACAACGAGTCCCGCCCCGGGAAGATCAAGCTCCGCCTGCTCAAGGGCGTGCGCCACCTCACGACGCCCAAGTCGATGCAGCTGGGCCGGGACTCCTTCAAGGGCATGGGCGTGGGGTTCACCGACATCAACGCCGACGGCGTGCCCGACATCGTGGTCAGCAACATCACCCAGGAGTACGGGCTCCTGGAGAGCAACTTCGCCTGGGTGAGCACCCGCAGGAAGGTCGTGGGGCCCGACGGGCGCGCCTACTACGACGATCACAGCGAGCGGCTGGGGCTGTCCCGGTCGGGCTGGGGCTGGGACATCAAGGCCGGCGACTTCGCGGGCGAAGGGCGCGACCAGATCGTCCAGGCCACCGGATTCGTCGAGGGCAGGGACAACCGCTGGGCCCAGTTGCAGGAGCTCGCGATGTCCAACGACGAGGTGCTGGCGCACCCGCGCCTGTGGCCCAACGTGCAGAAAAATGACGACATTTCTGGCAACAACCCCAACCGGTTCTTCGTGCGCGGCTCGGACGGCCGCTACCACGACCTGGGGGAGCGGCTCGGTGTCGGCGACCGCGGGGTGTCGCGGGGCATCGCCCTCGCCGACGTCGACCACGACGGGCGGCTCGACTTCGCCGTCGCGAACCAGTGGGGGCAATCGCAGTTCTACCGCAACGTCCGCAGCGCGCAGCGGCCCTACCTCGGGCTGAGGCTCCTCCGCTCGCCCCAGGGATGCGGAGCGCGGCCCGCCGGTTCCACCGCGCCGGGACCGGCCGGCTCCGGCGGAGTGCCGGCGATCGGCGCGAAGGTCGTCCTCGACTCCGGAGCCAAGGGCCAGCGGACGGGCCAGGTCTACCCGGCCAACGGCCACGCCGGCGTCTCCTCGCCGGAGCTGCTGTTCGCGCTGGAGGGGGCCGCGGCGCCGGTCCCCGTCACGGTCACCTGGCGCGACTCCTGCGGCGGCCGGCACACCGGCAAGGTCCAGGCGACTCCGGGCTGGCACACCATGCTGCTCGGCCCCGACGGTTCGATCAGGGAGATGGCCTCGTGAACTCGGCGAACGTGGAACCCACCGCCAACCCGGCGCCCGCCGCCCCGGCCGGGCCCGCCAAGGATCCGCGGATCATCGCGCTGCGCCGGTTCGCGATCTCGATCACGGTGTTCAACATCCTCGGGCACACGGTCCTCGGGTTCGAGCCGTCCTGGGCGACCCCTCTCGCCGCGATGGCCGTCGCGTACGTGATGGAACTGGGGCTGGAGACCCTGGACGCCTGGGCGACGCGGCGGCCGGTCAAGTACGCGGGCGGCCCGATGGCGCTCGTGAACTTCCTGATGCCCGCCCACATCACCGCGCTGGCCTGCGCGATGCTCCTCTACGCCAACGCGCGGCTGGGACCGGTGATCTTCGCGGTCATCGTGGCGGTCGCGTCGAAGTACCTGATCAGGGTCCGGATCGGCGGGCGGCCGCGGCACGTGCTGAACCCCTCCAACTTCGGCATCGCGGTGGTCCTCGTGCTGTTCCCCTGGGTCGGGATCGCGCCCCCGTACCAGTTCACCGAGTGGGTCGGCACCCCGCTCGACCTGGCGATCCCCGCGCTCATCCTCGCCGCGGGGACGATGCTGAACGCCAAGCTCACCAGGAAGATGCCCCTGATCCTCGGCTGGATCGGCGTGTTCGCGCTCCAGGCGCTGATCAGGACCCCCATCGAGGGCACGGCGACGCTCAGCGCGCTGCTGGCGATGAGCGGCGTGGCGTTCGTCCTGTTCACCAACTACATGATCACTGACCCGGGGACGACGCCGGTGCGGCCGCGCAACCAGTTCGCCTTCGGCGCGTCGACCGCCCTCGTCTACGCGCTCCTGGTCCACTTCCACGTGGTCTACGGCCTGTTCTTCGCGCTCGTCATCGTGTGCCTGCTGCGCGGCGCCGCCCTGGCGGTCATGGACATGCGGCAGCGTGCCGCGGCGCAGCCCGCGCCACTGGCCGAGCCCCAGTCCGTGCCCCGCCGGCACGCCCCCGCGCGCGGGGGCGTGCTGGCGACCGGCGAGGAGGCGAAGTGACCGTTCCGAGCGACGCGATCGCCGTCGTCGGCCTCGGGTGCCGCCATCCCGACGCCTCCACGCCGGAGCAGTTGTGGGAGACGGTCCTGGCGCGGCGGCGCGCCTTCCGGCCGCTCCCGCGCGAGCGCCTCGACCTCGGCGACTACGGCGACCCGGCGGCCGGCCCCGACGCGACCGACCTGCGGTACGCGGCCGTGCTGGACGGCTGGTCCTTCGACCGTTCGCGCTACCGGGTGCCCGGACCGGCGTACCGGGTGACCGACCTCGCGCACTGGCTCGCCCTGGACGTCGCCGGCGACACGCTGGCCGCCGGCGGCTTCGCCGGGGGAGGCGGGCTGGACCGCCGGCGCGCCGGCGTGATCCTCGGCAACACCCTGACGGGCGAGTTCAGCCGCGCCGCGCTGATGCGGCTGCGCTGGCCCTACGTCCGCAGGAACCTGGTGTCCGCCCTCGCCGCGCGCGGCTGGGGGGCCGAGGAGATGGGCGGCCTGCTCCGGGAGGTCGAGGAGTCCTACAAGGAGCCGTTCGCCGAACCCAACGACGAGAGCCTCGTCGGCGGGCTGGCCAACGCCATCGCGGGCCGGGTGTGCAACCACTTCGACTTCCGCGGCGCGGGCTACACGGTCGACGGCGCCTGCTCGTCGTCCCTGCTCGCCGTCATCACGGCCTGCACCTACCTGCGCGACGGCGATCTCGACTTCGCCCTCGCGGGCGGCGTCGACCTCAGCCTCGACCCGTTCGAGCTGGTCGGGTTCTCCCGGCTCGGCGCGCTGGCCGGCTCGGCGATGCGGGTGTACGACGCCCGGCCGACCGGCTTCCTGCCCGGCGAGGGCTGCTCGATGGTCGCGCTGATGCGCGCCGGGGACGCCGTCGCCGCCGGGCGGCGGCCGATCGCCCTGATCAGGGGCTGGGGGATGTCCTCGGACGGGAACGGCGGACTGACCCGCCCGGACGTCTCCGGGCAGCGGCTCGCCCTGGAACGCGCCTACGCGCGGGCGGGCTTCGGACCGGAGACCGTGGCGCTGTTCGAGGGCCACGGCACCGGCACCGAGGTCGGCGACCGCACCGAACTGCACGCCCTCGCCGAGATCCACGACGGGCGGCGGAGACCGCGACCGGCGGCGCTCGGATCCGTCAAGGCCAACATCGGGCACACGAAGGCGGCCGCGGGCGCCGCCGGGCTGATCAAGGCGGCGCTGGCGCTGCAGCGGCAGGTCATCCCGCCGACCACCGGCTGCGACGAGCCCCACCCGCTCCTGCGCGAACCCGGCGCGCCGCTGCGCGTCGTCCGCGAGGCCGAGCCCTGGCCGGACGCCCCGCTCCGGGCCGGCGTCAGCGCGATGGGGTTCGGCGGTATCAACACCCACGTCGTCCTGGAGGCCCCGGGCGCCCGCCGCGCCACGGCGCGGTTGGCGGCCCGGGACCGCCTGACGGCGCGAAGGCCGCTCGACTGCGAGGTCTTCGCCCTCTCCGCCGGCACGGACGCCGACCTCGCCGCCGTGCTGGAGCGCGTGGCCGTGCGGGCGAGGACGATGTCGCTCGCCGAGCACGCCGACCTGGCCGCCGCCCTGGCGGAGCGGGCGCACGGCGACGCGCCGGTGCGGGCGGCCATCGTCGCCCGCGACCCCGCCGAGCTCTCCGCGCGCGCGGAACGGGCGGGCGAGCTCCTCGCGGGCCTCGCCGGACCCGGGTTCGCCGCCCGGCCCGGCGTCTACGTCGGCCGGGGCGCTCCGGGCCGGGTCGGGCTGCTGTTCCCGGGGCAGGGCGCCCCCGTCCGGGAGAGCGCCGGCGCCCTCGGCGTGGTCCTCCCGGAGGCGGGGGAGCACTTCGAGGAAGGGCCCGGGGCCGACCCGATCGACACCGCCGTCGCCCAGCCCGCCGTCTTCCGCGCCTCCACGGCGGCGCTGCGCTGGCTCGACCGGCTCGGCGTCACGGCGGCCGCGGCGGTCGGGCACAGCCTCGGCGAGATCACCGCCCTGCACTGGGCCGGCGCCCTGGGCGGCCCGGACGCCCTGCACCTGGTGACCACGCGCGGCCGCGTCATGGCCGACACCTCCCAGGCGGGAACCGGGATGGCCTCCCTCGCCGCGCCGGCCGGCGCGGTCACCGAGCTCATCGACGACGCCGACCTGGTGATCGCCGCCGACAACGGCGCCGTCCAGGTCGTCGCCGGCCCCCTCACCGAGGTCGACCGCGTCGTCAAGCGGGCCCGCGCGAAGGGGATCACCGCCGGCAGGCTGAGGGTCAGCCACGCCTTCCACTCCCCGGCGGTCGCCGCGGCCGAGCCGGTGCTCGCGCGCCACCTCGCCGACCTGGCGGTGGCGGCCCCTTCCGGTCGCGTGTACTCCACGGTCACCGGGCGGGAGCTGACCGCCGCCGATGACGTCCGCGCGCTGCTCGCCCGGCAGCTCACCGCGCCGGTGCGGTTCCGCCGGGCGCTGGAGCTCCTCGCCGCGGACTGCGACCTGCTCGTCGAGGCGGGCCCCGGCCACACCCTCACGGCGATGGCCCAGTCGATCACGGACGTGCCGGTCCGCACGCTGGACGCGGGCGCGGAGTCGGCCGCCGCGCTCGGCGACGCCACCGCCGCGCTGTTCGCCGCCGGCACCGTCTCCGATCTCACGGCCCTCTTCGCCGAGCGGTTCCACCGCCCGTTCGACCTCTGGCGGGAGCCGGAGTTCCTCGCCAACCCCTGCGAGAGCGCCCCGGCAGTCAACCTCGATCACGACCTCGACCACGGGCTCGGCCGTGCCGCGACGGCCGCCCCGGCCCCGGCCCCCGCCGACGCCGTGGCGCAGGCGCCGCCCGAGGCGGAATCCGACGTGCCCGCCGTGGTGCGCGGGCTCATCGCCGAGGCCCTGGAGCTCCCGCCCGATGTGATCGGCGACGGGGACCGGCTCCTCGGCGACCTCCATCTCAACTCCCTCCGCGTCGTCCAGCTCGCCGCCGAGGCCGCCGAACGGACCCGGCGGGCCGTGCCGGCCGCCCCGCCGGTCTTCGCCGAGGCCACGGTCGCCGCGTTCGTCCAGGCGATCGAGGAACTGCCCGCCGCGGAAGGCGAGGCCGGGTCCCACGGGCCGCCGGAGGGGGTCCGCGAATGGCATCGCGTCCTGGTCGAGTTCAGCCGTCCGGTCGAACAGGAAGCCGGAACCGCCTCCCATGCCTGGCACGTCTTCGGCGGCGGACGGCTCCGCGCGCTCGTCGAGCCGCGGCTGACCGCCCGCCCCGAGGGGGAGGCGCGCCCGGCGGTCGTCGCGTTCCTCCCCGAGAACCCGGACGACGGCGCGATCGACGCGCTGGTCGAAGCCGCGCACCTCGCGGTGGACACCGAGGCGCCCTTCACCGTCGTGGACTCGGGCGACACCGCGTCGGGCTTCGTGGGCACGATCGCCGCCGAGTACCCGTCCCTGCCGGTCCGCTGGGTCCGGGCTCTGGAGGCCGCGCCCGCGGACGCGGTCGGCGCTCTGCTCGCGGCCCCGTGGCAGGGCCATGCCGAGATCGTCGTGGACGAGGAGGGCCGCGCCGGAACCCCCGCGTACCGGGCCGCCGCGCCCGGCGTGCCCGACGGCCGGGGGCAGGACGCCGCCGCGCCTCCGCTGTCCGCTGGAGAGGTGCTCCTGGTGACGGGAGGCGGGAAGGGCATCGGCTTCGCGAGCGCGTCCTTCCTGGCGCGGCGCTGGGGGGTCCGGCTGGGGCTGATCGGACGCAGCGGGCCGGACGCCGACGCCGAGCTGCGGGACAACCTCTCCCGGCTGCGGGAGGCCGGCGTCGACTTCTGCTACCAGGCCGCGGACGTCACCGATCCGGAGTCGCTCCGCCGCGGCGTCGCCGCGATCGCCGGCCGGCTCGGACCGGTCAGGGGAGTGATCCACGCCAGCGGCCTGAACCGCCCCGCGCGGTTCCGCGAGATCGGCGACGCCTACGCCGAGCACGCGGCGCCCAAGCACCACGGGCTCCGCGCGCTGCTGGACGCCGCCGGCACGGACGGGCTGCGGCTGCTCCTCACCTTCGGCTCCGTGATCGGCCGTTTCGGCCTCGCCGGGGAGGCGCACTACGCCCTGGCCAACGGCCGCATGCGGGAGCTGGCCCGGGTCCTCGCCCGGGACCTGCCGGACTGCCGGGTAGCCAACCTCGACTGGACGGTCTGGTCGGGAGTCGGCATGGGCGAGCGCCTCAAGGTGCTCGACGACCTCGCCCGCGCGGGCGTGTCGCCGGTGCCCCCCGACCGCGGCGCCGAGCTGCTCGCCCGGGCGGCCGAGGCGAAGCCGCCCTCGCACTCCCTGGTGGTCAGCGGCCGGCTGCCGCAGCTCGGCCGCGCCGGGGAGGCGGCCCCGGACGGGCACCGCTTCCTGCGGCGGGTGCGCGCGTGGACCCCGGGCGTCGAACTGGTGGCCGAGGCCGAGCTGAGCCTGGCCGACGACCCGTACCTGGACGACCACCGCATCGACGGTGTGGCCGTGCTGCCGGCTGTGTGCGTGCTCGAGGCGATGGCCCAGGCGGCGTCCGCGCTGACCGGGCGGCCCGTGGCGGGGGTGGCGGATTCCCGCTTCGACCGCCCCGTGGTCGTCCCCGAGCACGGGACCCGCACCCTCCGGGTGTGCGCGCTCGCCCGCGAGGACGGAGACGTGGACGTCGCGGTGCGCAGTGACGAGACGGGCTTCGCGGTCGACCACTTCACCGGGACCGTCACAGCGGCGGACGCCGAGCCCCCGGAGCACCCGGCCGCGGCGGCGCGGACACCGGCCCACACCGGCGACGACCTGTACGGGCCGCTCTTCTTCCACGGCCGGCGCTTCCGCAGGCTCCGCCGCTACGCGCACCTGGAGGCCACCGCGTGCACGGCCGTGCTGGACGGCGACCGGCCCTGGCGGTTCGGGGACGGCCTCCCGGCGGACCTGCTGTTCGGCGACCCCGCCCGCAACGACGCCTCGATCCACGTCCTCCAGGCGTGCGTCCCCCACCGGCGGCTTCTGCCGGTCGGGTGCGCGCGGTTCGCCGTCCACCGGAGCGGGGACGGAGGGGGTGAGCTGACGCTGGCCGCCGTCGAACGCGAGCACTCCGGCGCCGACTACACCTACGACGTGGTGGTGCGCGACGGCTCCGGCCGGCCGGTCGTGAGCTGGAGCGGTCTCCGCCTTCGCGACGTCGGCCCCGTACCGGTCACGACCCTGCATCCGGTGCTCGTCGGGCCGTACCTGCAGCGCAGCCTCACCGCCCTGCTCCCGGAGCGCGACATCCAGGTGGCCGTCGAAGCCGGCGAACCCTGGGCCGTCCTGGTGGAGGGGGAGCCCGTCGCCTGCGCGCGGACCTCCGAGCCGGCGCCGGAGCCCCCCGCGCACTGGACCGGCCTCGCCGCCCGGCTCCGCCGCCTCGTCGGTGAGCCGGACCAGCACGTCCGGGCGCGACTGCAGACGGTCGGCGCATGCCTGTCCGGGCCGCCGGGCCCGCCCGGACTCGACGTCCAAGGCATTTACGAGAACGGATGGGTGGTCCTCCGGGCCGGGGGAGCGGACATCGTCTCGGTGGTCCTTTCCATCGAGGGAGAAGCCGGGCCGACGGCGATGGCGATCCCCGTCAAGGGGGCCTCGTGAGGGCGTATTTCGAGTACCGGCATCTCGTGACGTTCGCCGACACCAACCTCGTGGGGAACGTCTATTTCACGAACTATCTCTCCTGGCAGGGTGCCTGCCGGGAGCGGTTTCTCGCGGAGAAGGCGCCGAAGACCGTGGCGCGCATGCACGACGACCTCGCGCTGGTCACCTCGTCGTGCTCGTGCGAGTTCTTCTCCGAGCTCTACGCGCTCGACACCGTGTCCGTGCGGATGTCCCTCGTCGGGATCGACTTCCACCAGATCACCATGGGTTTCGAGTACTACCGGGTGACCGACGGCCCGGCGCGGCTGGTGGCGCGCGGCGAGCAGACCGTCGCCTGCACGCTGCGGGCGGAGGACGGGCTGACCCCCGTCGAGGTCCCGGACGAACTCCGGACGGCCCTCGACGCCTACGCGCCGGACCCGCACGGGGCCCTCCGGCCGCGGTCGGAGACGCCGCCGCGATGAGGTCCCGCGAACCCGCCGCGGGCCCGCGGTCCCGCGCGCCGGTCGTCGGCATCGTCGGCTGCGGGCGGATGGGCACGGCGCTGGCGGAGACCGTCGCGGCGCAGCGACGGCCGGTGCTGCTGGCCAGCCGGGGCGGCCGGTCCGCGAGCGGCCTCGCCGAACGGCTGCCGGACGCCCGCGCGGCCACCCTGGAACGGGTGGCCCGCGACGCCGACATCGTCGCCCTGGCCAGCCCGCTGGACGCCATCCGCGCCGAGATCGCACCGCGCATCCGCGCCCATGTGGCCGGCAAGCCGGTCATCGACATGTCCAACCCGTGCGGGCACGACCTCCTCGGCCACGGCTCCGCCGCCGAGCTGATCGCCCGCCTGCTTCCGGGCGGCGCCGTGGTCAAGGCGCTCAACTGCGTCTCCGCGCGGCAGCTCGCCGGCGTCGCTCGCGGCGGCGTCGCGTTGACGGTCCCCATCGCGGGAGACGACCCGCGCGCCAAGGAGGCCGTCCGTTCGATCATCGAGCCGGCCGGACTCGACGTCGCCGACGCGGGCGACCTTCCCGGCAGCCGCTGGATCGAGGCCCTGGCGCAACTGCTCATGCGTCTCGAGAAGCAGCCCGGGCTCGGCGACGCCGTGGGGTTCCGGCTGCTTCGCCTCACCGCGTGCGAGGAGACCTGGACGAGGCCGTAGCCCCGGCGCCCTGCCACGGGCCGGGCGCGGGGCGCGGTCTAGCCGATCGCGATGGGGAAGTGGTCGATGCCGCGGCCCACCCACGAGTCGCGGCGGACGGGCTCCCCGGCGGGCCGGATGCGGGGGAAGCGGCGCAGCAGCCGCGGAAGCGCGATCCGCGCCTCCAGGCGTGACAGCGGAGCCCCGAGGCAGAAGTGGCCGCCGGCCCCGAAGGTGAGCGGCGCGGTGTAGGGGCGGTCCGGGTCGAAGCGGTCGGGTCGCCGGTAGCGGCGGGGGTCCCGGTTGCCGGCGGCCAGGATCGCGACCACCTTCGTGCCCGCCGGGATGGTCGTCCCCAGAAGCTCCACGTCCGTTTCGGCCCAGCGGCTCGTCGCCTGCACCGGCGGCTCGAACCGCAGCACCTCCTCGGCGTAGGCGGAGGCGAAGCCGGGTTCGGTGCGGAGGCGGTCGGCGAGGCCGGGGTGCTCGAACGACAGCAGGAGCGCGTGCGCCATGAAGAAGTTCGTCGTCTCGAACCCGGCGGTCAGCAGCAGCATCATGTTGCCGACGAGCTCGTCGCGGCCGAGCCCGCCTCCGCCGTCGTGCGTCCGCACCAGGGAGCTGACGAGGTCCGCCTCGGGGCAGCGGCGGCGCCGCTCGATCAGGTCGTCGAAGTACACCGCCAGGTCGTCCATGGCGGCGTCCGCCGGGGCGAGCCGGGAGGCGTTCGTGATCCCCTCCAGTGCGGTCGTCACGTCGGCCGCGATGGCCCGGAACCACGCCTGGTCCCGCTCGGGCACCCCGAGCAGCCCGCTGATCACCGCGATCGGGAGACGTGAGGCGAACTCGGCGATGAAGTCGACGGCCGCGCCGCCCGCTCCCGCCTCCGCCAGCGAGTCCAGGAGCCGGTCGGTGATCTGCTCGATCGCCGTCTCGTAGCCCGCCACCCGCCGGGGCGTGAACTCGCCCCGCAGGAGCCGCCGCAGGCGGGTGTGCGCCGGCGGATTGCTGTAGAGCATGGAGTCGGTGTAGGCGCGCAGCGAGGAGTGCGCCCGCCACTCCGGGTAGAAGAGGTCGAAGCTGTCCCCGTCCTGGACGCGCAGCCGCGGATCCCGGAGCACCCGGTCGCACTCGTCGTACCCGACGGCGGCCATCACCCCCGGTTTGACGTCGACCAGGTCGCCGTGCGCCCGTATCTCCTCGTACAGCGGATACGGATCCCGGAGTCCCTCGCCCACCAGCGCCGCGAGCGCCTCGCGCGGCTGCATCGTCCCCGTGGCCATCGCCTCGTCCCTTCGCGAGATTCCTCGTGGTCGCCGCTGCGCGGGGTTCCTCGGCCCGCCGCGGCCCGCCGCGTTCCGGCGGCGGTCACCCGCCGGGGTGGAGCTCGACGATCGACACCGCCCCGGCGGGGTGGACGGAGACGACGCCGAGCCCGGCCTCGGCGGCGAGCGCCGACAGCTCCGGCAGCGACCGCACCTTCCCTCCGCAGTAGGCGAGCATCCGCAGGTCCAGCCCGGTCGGCCCGGCGCCGTCCGGACCGACGTTCTCCACCACGAACACCGAGCCGTCCGCGCCCGCGGCCTCCGCGCAGCGGGCCAGGATGGCGCGCGCCGGGTCGTCGCCCCAGTTGTGGACGATCAGCGAGAGGACGTAGCCCCCGGCCCCCGGCGGGAGCCGGCCGAACATGTCGCCCGTCTCGACCTCGGCGCGGTCGGCGACGCCCGCCGCGGCCAGCGCCTTGCGCGCCGCGTCGGTGGCCGGGGGCCGTTCGACGAGCACGCCCCGGAGCCCGGGATGCGCGGTGAGCAGCGCGGCCAGAAGCGTGCCGTCCCCGCCGCCGACGTCCACCACGCGGCCGAGGGACGCCCAGTCGTACGCCGACGCGATCCGGCGCGCGCGGTCCGCTCCTCCCGGCCGGAGCATGGCGCGGAAGGCGGCCTCGCGGCGGGGCTCGGCGGCCAGGTCGTCCCAGAAGGAGAGGCCGAAGCGCCGCGGGTAGGCGGGCTCGCCCGTGCGGACGCTGTGCAGCAGCTCGACGTAGCAGAGCTCGGCCCGGCCGCCCTCCTCGACGTCGAGGCAGGCGCGCAGGCCGCCCGGGTGGTCGCCGCGCAGCGGCTCGCCCAGCGCGGTCAGCCCGTACCGGTCGGAGTCGTCCCGGGTCAGCACCCCGCGCACCGCGAGGTAGCGCATCAGGCGGGCGAGCCCGCCGGCGTCGGCGCCGGTGGCCGCCGCCAGTTCGGGCACGGTCCGCAGCCCGGCCGCGATGTGGTCGGCGATGCGCAGCGTCGCCGCCACCCGCACCGCCATCGGGGTCGCGAGCTGGGCCATCGCCCACAGCGCGGGGACGGCCTCGTCCGCCGCCGCCGACACGAGTCCCGCGTCGTGGCGCGGCGGCGCCGGGTCCCCGGAGCGGCGGCCGTGCGGCTCGTCGGGCTTGACCATCGCGTTCATCGATCTCCCCGGTTGCGCGGCTAGGGACGGAAGAGCTCGGAGGCCATGGCGGTGACGCCGGCGGCGGGACGCACCGGGAAGCCGATCTGCCCCAGGACGTCCCGCCGGACGTCGACGCCGGGCGCCACCTCCGTCAGGACGAGTCCTTCGGAGGTCATCTCGAACACGGCGCGCTCGGTGACGACGACGGCCCGCTGGCCGCGTTCCAGACCGGCGCGGACCGCGTAGGTGACGTGGTCGACCTCGGGCACGAGCTTCTGGATCTCGCCCTCCCGCAGGATGTCCAGCCTGCCGCCGTCGCAGGACACTTCGAGGCCCTTGGTGGTGAGGGTGCCCCCGAGGACGATCCGCCGCGCGTTGTGCGCGATGTCGACGAACCCGCCGCCGCCCGGGCTCGTGCCCGCGAACCGGCTGACGTTGACGTTCCCCGCGGCGTCGAGCTGGGCGAAGGAGAGCGCGGCGAGCGCGCAGCCGCCGCCGTCGATGAAGTCGAACTGGTAGGTGCCGTCGACCAGCGCCTCGGGCGAGTAGTTGGCCGAGAACTGCCAGCCGCCCATGACGACGCCGCCGAAGGAGCCGTGCTCGGTGGTGAAGGTGTAGTCGTCCAGCCGGCCGTCCTGGAACGCGCCGTCCTCCGCCATGGCCAGGATCGCGCTCGACGCCGCGCCGAACCCGAGGATCGTGGTCTCACCCGGGCGGATCTCCCGCGCGACACGGCGCGCGATGACCTTCCCCGGCCCGGACCGCAGGCGCGGCAGGCGCCCGACCGGGTTCGCCACCGGCCGCAGGTAGCCGGGGTCGTTGCGCACCTCCGTCCCGATCAGCTCGCCCGGCGCGACCACCACGCGGTCGACGAGCACTCCGGGGACCTGCACCTCCCGCGCGGGCCGGGACCCGCGCGGCACGATCCGCGACACCTGCGCGATCACGGTGCCGCCGCTCGCCTTGACGGCGAGGGCGAGGGCGAGGGCGGCGGAGGTGAGCGGCAGGTCCTCGAAGGACAGGTTGCCCTGGACGTCGGAGCTGCTGGCCCGGATGACCCCCACGTCCAGCGGCCAGGTGGGGTAGAGCAGGAGCTCCTCGCCGCGGAGCTCGACCACCTCCACCAGGTCGTCCTTGGCCCGCCCGGTGAGGCGGCCGCCGCCGTGGCGCGGGTCGGCGAAGGTGCCGAGGCCGATGCGGGTGAGGTAGCCCGGGCTCCGCCGCGCGACCTCCCGCAGCCAGTGCATGGCGGCGCCGATCGGCCAGCTGTAGGCCTCGACGAGATCGTCGCGGATCAGGCCCGTGAGCGCCGGGCGGGTGCCGGTGCGCGGATGCCGCGGATTGATGTAGGAGCCGGCGACGATGCGGCGCATCAGACCCTCGCGGGCCACGCCGTCCATGCCGCCGATGTCCATGGCGTCGCCGGTGGCGCAGGGGAAGAAGAAGGTCAGGTCGCGGGGGGAGCCGAGCCGCTCGAAGCGCTCGCCGATGGCGCGCAGGACCGCGTCGGGGGTGATCCAGCCGATGACGCCGGTGCTCGCGACGGCCTGCCCGTCCTCGACGAGGGCCGCCGCGGTCGCCGCGTCGCAGACCTTGCCCCCCACGGCAGCAGCCGCGGCATCGTCCATCGCGTCCCCTCGGCGTCGCACCGGTCCCGGTCGTCCCGCGGCGGACCTGGTCCCCTTCCGCGCGGACGCCGTCGATCACCGATGCTATCAAAAACTATAGTTATCGCCCAGATCGGCGGATTGAGTTCCCGGACTTGCCGCTGGATTCGAGGTCTGCGATCGCCTTTTCCGGGGAGAGGCAATATGTTTTTCTAGTAGGACGTGTTCGGGTGTGGAAAGTGAGGCAGCGTGCGACATGGGATGGACGCCTCGTTCTCCGCCCTGCCGCTGCGCTCCCTGGCCGACGCGGCGCTCGGCCGCGCGGCCGAGCTCGGAGCCGCGCACGCGTCCTTCCGCCTCGACCGCGTCCGGACGGCGCGGCTGCTGCTGCGCGACGGCGTCCTCGGCGGCGGGCAGGACACGACGGACACGGGGCTGGCCGTGCGCCTGTGGCACCGCGGCGTGCCCGGCTTCGCCGCCGCCCCCGAGCTGACGGCGAGCGCCGCCGCCGGAGCCGCCGAGCAGGCGGTGGCCGCGGCCCGCGCGTGCGCGGCGATCGGCGGCGGCTCAGGCGAGCCGGTCGGCGAGCCGGTCCACCGCGACACGACGTGGATCTCGTCGTACCGGGTCGATCCGTTCGAGGTGCCCGAGCAGGAGCGCATCGCGCTCATGGCCGACCGGAGCCGGCGGCTGCTGGCCGCGCCCGAGGTCGAGCACGTGCTGGCCTTCCTCACCCTCGTCCGGGAGAACAAGTTCTACGCCGATCTCGCGGGCACGGTGACCGCGCAGCAGCGCATCCGGGTCCACCCGCTGTTCTTCGTCCAGGGCGCGGACCCCCGCGGCGGCGGGACGGCGACGCTGCGCACCCTCGGGCCCCCGGTCGCCCGGGGCTGGGAGTACCTGGGCGGCGAGGGCTGGGACTGGGAGCGCGAGCTGGCCGAGCTGCCCGCGCACCTCGCCGCCAAGCTCCGCGCCCGCCCGGTGCGGCCGGGCCGCTACGACCTCGTCATCGACCCGTCCAACCTCTGGCTGACCGTTCACGAGTCGGTCGGCCACACCACGGAGATGGACCGCGCGCTGGGGCACGAGGCGTCCTCGACCGGCACGACGTTCCTCGCTCCGGACGGGCTCGGCTCGCACCGCTACGGCTCGCCGCTGATGAACGTCACCGCGGACCGCACGGCCGAACACGGCCTCGCGACGGTCGGCTTCGACGACGAAGGGGTCGCGGCGCAGTCCTGGAGCCTCGTCCGGGACGGGGTGCTCACCGGCTTCCAGCACGACCGGCGCACCGCGGGCCTGGCGGGCCTCGGGCGTTCCAACGGCTGCTCGTTCGCCGAGTCGGCGATGCACGTGCCGCTGCCGCGGATGCCCAACGTCGGGCTCCGCCCCGCGCCCGGCGGCCCGTCCACCGGCGACCTCATCGCGGGCGTCGAGGACGGGATCTACCTCGTCGGGTCCGACAGCTGGTCCATCGACATGCGGCGCCAGAACTTCCAGATGACCGCCCAGCGGTGCCACCGGATCCGCAACGGCAGGCTGGACGGCCAGCTGAGCGGGGTCGCCTACCAGGCCTCCACGACGCGGTTCTGGTCGGCGCTGACCGCGCTCGGCGGCGAGGACACCTACCGGCTCTTCGGCGCCGACCTGTGCGGCAAGGGCCAGCCGATGCAGGTGGCCGCGGCCAGCCACGGCTGCCCCGCGGCCGTGTTCGAGGGGGTCGAGGTCATCGACACCGGCGCGGAGGGGCTGGCGTGAGGCTCGCGGAACTGGCCGTCGAGGCCGGGAAGGACGCCGACGCCTACGTGGCGATCGTCGACGAGGCCGCCACGGCGCACGCGCGGTGGGCAGGCAACGCGCTGACGTCGAGCGGCCTCACCGCCGACACGCGGCTGACCGTGATCGCCGTGACCTCGGACGGGCGCGGCACCGCGGCCGGCGTCGTCTCGCACCGCGGCGCGGTGGACGAGGACGCGGTGCGGGCCGTCGTCGCGGCGGCCGAACGCGCCGCGCGCACGGCGACGCCCGCCGCCGACGCCCGCCCCCTGCTGACCGGCGACGCCGTGCCGTCCTCGCCGGACTGGGCCGAGCCCGCTCCCACGGCGTCGGCGGGCGTCCTCGCCCGGTTCGCCGGCGGCCTCGCCGGCGCTTTCGAGCGGGCCCGCGCGGAACGCCGCCTGCTGTACGGCTACGCCGAGCAGCGGCAGCACACGACCTGGCTGGCGTCCTCCACGGGCCTGCGGCTGCGCCACGTCCAGACCGCGGGCGTGGTGGACCTGACCGCCAAGTCCGAGGACGGCGTCGCCTCGACGTGGAGCGGCGCCGAGGCGGCCGATCTCGGCGAGATCGATCCGCTTCCCCTGTACGCGGAGCTGGGTGAGCGGCTCGGCTGGGGGCGCAGGCGCGTCGCGCTCCCCGCCGGGCGGTACGAGGTCCTGCTGTCCCCGTCGTGCGTCGCCGACCTCATGCTGCGGCTGTACCGCGCGGCCGGGGCGAAGGACGCCGCCGACGCGCGCACCGTGTTCCGCGGCCCGGACGGCGGGACGCGGATCGGCGAGCGCCTGACCGGCGCACCGCTCACGCTGCGGAGCGACCCGCGGGAGCCGGGCCTGCGGTGCGCGCCGTTCGTCGCCGCCCGGGGCTCCGCGGACGTCGCGCAGGTGTTCGCGGACACCGTCTCGGTGTTCGACAACGGGCTGCCGCTCCGGCCGACCGAGTGGATCCGCGACGGCGTCCTCGCCGGCCTGGTCCAGACCCGCCACTCCGCCGAGCTCACCGGGCTGCCGGTCACGCCGCAGGTCGGCAACCTGGTGCTGGAGGGCGCGGGGGAGGGCCGGCCGCTCGCCGATCTCGTCGCGACCACCAGGCGCGGGCTCCTGGTCACCTCGCTGTGGTACGTCCGCGACGTCGACCCGCGGACGCTGCTGCTCACCGGGCTCACCCGCGACGGCGTCTACCTGGTGGAGAACGGCGAAGTGGTGGGGGAGGCGAACAACTTCCGCTTCAACGAGAGCCCGGTGGACCTGCTGGGCCGGGTGACGGAGATCGGCCGCACCGAACGCGCCCTGCCCAGGGAGCGGGACGACTCCACGCCCCGGACGGCCATGCCCGCGCTCCGGGTGGACGGCTACACGATGTCGGCGGTCAGCGAGGCGACCTGAGCATCGGCCCCGGCGCCTTCCGGAGACCGGCCTTCAGCGGTTCCCACCAGGCCCGGTTCGCGCGGTACCACTCGACGGTCGCCTCCAGCCCGTCCTCGAAGCGCACGCGCGGAACGAAACCGAGCCGCTCCTCGATCTTGGTGGTGTCGAGCGCGTACCTGCGGTCGTGGCCCTGCCGGTCGGGAACGTGGTCGACCATCTCCCACGAGGCGCCGCACGCCTCCAGCAGCAGGGACGTCAGGTCCTCGTTGGACAGCTCCTTGCCGCCGCCGACGTGGTACACCTCGCCCGGGCGGCCGAACCGCAGCACCAGGTCGAGCGCGCGGCAGTGGTCCGACACGTGCAGCCAGCCGCGCCGGTGGCGGCCGTCGCCGTAGAGCGGGACCCGCCGGCCGTCCAGCAGGTTGGTCACGAACAGCGGGATCACCTTCTCCGGGAACTGGTAGTGCCCGTAGTTGTTGGTGCACCGCGTGACCACGACCTCGAGGCCGCGGGTCCGGTGCCAGGCCAGCGCCAGCAGGTCCGACCCGGCCTTGGCCGACGCGTAGGGCCCGTTCGGCAGCAGCGGGGCGTCCTCCGTCCACGACCCCTGGGCGATCGAGCCGTAGACCTCGTCGGTGGAGACGTGCACGAACCGGCCGACGCCGTGCCGCTGGGCCGCCTCCAGCATGTTCTGCGTGCCGAGCACGTTGGTCCGCACGAAGGGCGTGGCGGTGTCGATCGAGCGGTCCACGTGCGATTCGGCGGCGAGATGGACGATCGCGTCCTGCCCGGCCACGGCCGCGTCGACCGCGTCCGGGTCGCAGGTGTCGCCGTGCACGAACCGGTAGCGCGGATGCCCGGCGACCGGGGCCAGGTTCTGCGGGTTCCCCGAGTACGTGAGCGCGTCCAGCACGGTGACGTGCGCGCCCGCGGTGCCCGGCAGTTCGCCGCGCAGCGTCGCCCGCACGAACTCCGAGCCGATGAACCCGGCGCCCCCGGTGACCAGGAGTCTCATCGCCCCGCCTCCTCGGCGTTCCCTGGTGGTCTGCGCGCCGGCGGCGGCCGGGACGGGCCGGGGCGCCGTCCCGCCCGCCGCGGGCGTCGGTCAGGCTTGCGCGTCCCGGGGGGCGCGCACCGTGCCAGCCGTGCCAGCCGCGCCCGCCGTGCCAGCCGCGCCCGCCGTGGCGGGCGCCGCCTCGGCGGGAGTGCTGACGGCGACGCTCAACTCGACCGGCGCCTTGCCCAGCCGCGGCCGGAGCATGTGGAACGGCTTCTCGACCACGATGTAGCTCGCGTAGCCGACCATCACGCACAGCGCCAGCTCGACGGCTAGGACCTCCCAGTAGCCGCCGATCTCGGGTGCGAAGAGCGGCCCGACGAACTTGGCGTAGACGAAGATGTGCCAGAGGTAGACGCTGTAGGAGATCCGGCCGAAGAACCGCAGCAGCGAGTTGTCCAGCATGAGGCCCGCCACCTTGAACCGGACGCCCGGGACGGTGAGCGGCGCGAAGACGGCCACGGAGAACGCGAGGAAGAGCCAGTAGTCGGCGGCCGCGGCCGGCGCCGGCACGTAGTCCACCAGGCGGTAGTCCGCGAGCGGGGAGAGGCAGGCCAGGACGAAGATGCCGAGGGCTCCCAGCCAGAGCTTGCCCGGGTGCCGGCCGATCAGGCGGTACACCCGCGGCACCGCGTCGGGGCGCGTCTCCGCGGCGGCGGACAGCACGGCCAGCATCATGCCCACCGAGAGCCAGCCCATGTAGCTCATCGGCCAGAAGTACTGCGTCGGCCACAGCTTCATCGGGTCGTCCCGGAACTGCGGGAAATGGAGCCAGGTGAAGAAGGCGAAGCCGATGAACACCGGGACGGCCAGCGGCACGAGCAGCCGCTTCACCCGTGCCTCGTGGGTCTCGGCGCGCCGCGCGTAGCGGTGGAGGAGCCAGGCGAACACCGGCATGGCCAGGTAGAACAGGAAGTCGTTGGCGTTGCTCCAGGTGTGCATCATCCCCATGGGAATGGCGCCGTGCTCCCAGATCTGCAGCAGGAGCAGCGGGCGGATCACTTCCCAGGCCCCGTGGATGCTGTCGCGGTTGAGCACGAGGAGAGCGGTGATCGTCAGGACCCAGTAGGCGGGCAGGATCCGCAGCGCCCGCCGCCAGAAGTAGCGCTTGACGTTCGGCCTGCGCTCGCCGGTGAGCGTGTACAGCGCGAACGCGCGGTACAGCAGGTAGCCGGTCATCACGAACCAGATCGGGAAGGCGACCGCCACCCGGTTCAGCATGATGGCCCAGATGCCGTTCCCGGTGGAGTGCATGTAGCTCCAGCCCTGCACGCTGGTCGCCACTCCGGTGTGGCCGAGGACGACGAGCAGCACGACGGCGCCGCGCAGTCCTTCGAGCTCCGGGATGAACTTACGAGGCCGGTCCGACGCTGGATCGGGCGCGGCGGCTCCCACAGCATCCCCGCTGGAGGCCTTCGTTACCATGGGCGTTTCTCCCATCTCGCGCGACCCTGGATTCGGCGGGTCGAAGCGAAGAGCGGATCGGTTCGGACGGTCCATCGAGGTCGGCCGCGGCCTCGCCCGGGCGGAATTCGGCCGCGGTCCGACGACGGCGTGCGGGGCCGATCAGAAGGCCGGCGCCGCCGGAGAAGGCGGCGCGCTCCCCGTCACCGTGCCGTGCTCACGCGTGGGATGCGTCGGAGTCGCTGACGATCCCCCACCCCCCGGATCTCCTCGGCTGGGTCACCGAGGATCTGTCGCCGGACACGCTCGGCGGGTCGTCCGCCGTGGACCGGATCGCCGTCCCGCGCCGATGCGGTACCGCACTCGGGGCCATGTGGACCACCTTTACCCGCCAAAGGTCCTACACTTGAGAAAACGATAGCATTGACGTCGCAGGACGCGATAGTAGGGGACATAGGGGAATCTAGCTTTAATAACTAGTATCGTGAAAGCCGTTCGAGCCTGAGGAGGCGGTCGATGCCCGATCCCGGAGAGTTCCGCGTACCGCTGGGTTCCACCGATCTGCGGATCGGCCGCCTCGGCCTCGGCACCGTGAACTTCGGCGGCCGCGTCGACGGGGCGGACGCGCACCGCCTCCTGGACCACGCGCTGGCGAGCGGGATCAACCTCGTCGACACCGCGGACATCTACGGCTGGCGCGTCTACAAGGGCCACACCGAGGAGGTCATCGGAGACTGGCTCGCGGCGCGCCCGGGCCGCCGGGACGAGGTCGTCGTGGCCACGAAGGTCGGGAGCCCGATGAGCGACGACCCGGGCGACCGCGGCCTGTCGGCGCGGCGCATCGTCGCGGCGTGCGAGGCGTCCCTGCGCCGGTTGAACACCGACCGGATCGACCTGTACCAGATGCACCAGGTGGACCGGTCGGTCCCCTGGGACGAGATCTGGCTGGCCATGGAACTGCTGATCGGCCAGGGAAAGGTCCGCCACGTCGGCTCCTCCAACTTCGCCGGCTGGGACATCGCCCTGGCCCAGGAGACCGCCGCCCGCCGCCGCGTCCCGGGGCTCGCCTCGGAGCAGTGCGTCTACAACCTCGTCACCCGGCACGCGGAGCTGGAGGTGATCCCCGCGGCGACGGCCCTCGGGCTCGGGGTGCTGGTCTGGTCGCCCCTGCACGGCGGCCTGCTCGGCGGCGTGCTGCGCAAGAAGGCGGAGGGGACCGCGGTCAAGTCCGCCCAGGGGCGCGCGGTCGACGCGCTGAAGGAGCACGCGGCGGCCATCGCCGAGTACGAGCGGTTCTGCGCCGACATCGGGCGGGACCCCGCGGAGGTCGGCCTCGCCTGGACGCTGGCCAGGCCGGGGGTGACCGCGGCCCTCATCGGCCCGCGCACCCCCGACCACGTCGACGGCGCGGTGAGGGCGCTGGACAAGCCGCTGACCGAGGAGGAGACCGACCGGCTGGAGGCCCTCTTCCCGCCCGTCGGCCGGGGCGGACCGGCGCCGGCCGCGTGGATGAGCTGACCCGTCTTGACGCGATCTCTGCCGCTGGGAGGACGAGACAGGTGACCTCGCCGAACCACAGGGACCCGCGCTCGCTGGCGCGCGAGTCGGACCAGGAGCGCGACGTGCGCGAGCGGCTCACCCGGCTGCTGCGCGAGACCCCCATCCCGCCCGAGTACCTGATCGACAACCTGGCCCTGTACCTGCGGCGGCCCCAGCTCACCGACCTGCTGTGCATGGACGCGCTGTACCGCATGATCCTCGACGTCCCCGGCGTGATCATGGAGTTCGGCGTCCTCCACGGGCGGCACCTGGCCACGCTGACCGCGCTCCGCGGCTGCCACGAGCCCTACACCTCGGTGCGGCGCGTCATCGGCTTCGACACCTTCACCGGTTTCCCCGACGTCGGCGACGTCGACCGGGCCGGGCCCAACGCGGTGGCCGGCCGGTTCGCGGTGAGCGAGGGCTACCCCGACTACCTGCGGGAGGTGCTCGACGCGCACGAGTCCGGCGAGCCCTTCGCGCACGTCCGGCGGACCGCGGTGGTCCAGGGCGACATCCGCGAGACCCTGCCGCGCTACCTCGCCGACAACCCGGAGACCGTGATCGCGCTGGCCTACTTCGACCTCGACCTCCACGCGCCGACCCGCGCCGCGCTGGAGGCGATCCGGCCCTACCTCACGAAAGGCAGCGTGCTCGCCTTCGACGAGATCGCCTATTCCAAGTGGCCGGGGGAGACGGCGGCGCTGCGCGAGGCCGTCGGCCTCGACAAGATGACTCTGCGCACGCTTCCCGGACGGGAGCCGCCCATCACGTACCTGCGCTGGGGCGAGTAGCGCCCGCCGGCGCCGCCCGCGGGTCAGCCCCTGCGCACTCCGACGAACAGGCCGTAGCCGTTGAGGCCGGCCTCCTCGTGCTCGACGTCGCATCCGGAGTCCTCGAACGCCGCCGCGAACTCGTCGGCGGTGAACATGGTGAAGGTCTCCAGGGTGCGGAACTCGCTGACGCCGGTGGGGCGGCCCACCAGCCAGCGCACGTCCATCCGCGCGGCCCGGTCGCGCCGGGTCGAGTGGGAGACCCGCGCGACGACCGTGTCGCCGTCCCGCACCAGGTCGGCTCCGACGTAGCCCTCGATGAACCTCTCCGGCGGCCACCAGGGTTCGACGACGAGCACCCCGCCGGGGACGAGATGGTCCGCCATGGCCCCGACCGCGGCGCGCATGGCGGCGACGGTCGGCAGATAGGCGATCGCGGTGTAGAGGCACGTCACGGCGTCGAAGGCGCGGCCGAGGTCGAAGGCCCGCATGTCGCCGTGGTGGACGGTCACCCCCGGCAGCCGCCGGACGGCCCGCTCCCGCATCGCGCGCGAGATCTCCAGGCCCTCGACGTGGTCGAAGCCCGACCGGAACGCCTCCAGGTGGGCCCCGGTGCCGCAGGCGACGTCGAGAAGGGACCGCGCGCCGGGGCGGCGCGCCCGGATGCGCCGCGCGACCTGCGCCGCCTCCTCGCCCCAGTCCTTGCCCCGGTGCCGGTACGTCAGCTCGTAGACCTCGGCGTGCTGCGGGCCGAAGGCGACGTCGCGCTCCGAGGCGGACACGGGCTCTCCCTTCCCGGCTGCTGATGCTATATGTAATTTAAGTAGATGATACAGCCGGGCGCGAACGGCAGCCGGATCCGGCTGCCGCGGACGGAGGCGGGCATGGCGGGTGCGAACGCGGGCTCTGCGCTGAGGGCGGCGCCGAGCGAGGAATCCGAACTGGGCCGGCGGCTCGCGGCGTCGGCCGAGTGCCGGCCCCGGCCGGCCGGGGACGTCCTGGAATGGCTGGACGAACGCCGCCGCCGCGTCCCGGTCGAGGTGACGCGCATCCCGTTCGCGCGCATGACCGGCTGGTCGTTCGCGCCGGGGTCGGGCGACCTCGTGCACGAGAGCGGTCGCTTCTTCACCGTGGGCGGCATCCACGCCCGCACCGACTACGGCGCCACCCCCGAATGGCGGCAGCCGATCATCTACCAGCAGGACGTCGCCATCGTGGGCATCCTCGCCAGGGAGATCGACGGCGTCCTGCACTTCCTGATGCAGGCCAAGATCGAGCCGGGCAACGTGAACACGGTCCAGCTGTCGCCGACGGTGCAGTCCACGTCGAGCAACTACCTGCGCGCGCACCGCGGCGCCCGGTCCAGGTTCGTCGAGTACTTCACCGAGCCCGGGCGTGCCCGCGTGCTGGTCGACGTCCTCCAGTCCGAGCAGGGGGCGTGGTTCTGGGCCAAGCGCAACCGGAACGTGGTCATGGAGGTCGCCGGGGAGGTGGAGCCGCACGAGGACTTCGCGTGGATGACGCTCGGCCAGATCCTCGACCTCCTGCACCACCCCAACGTCGTGAACATGGACTCCAGGACCGTCCTGGCCTGCCTGCTCGCCGCGGCCCCGTCCATGGGCGCGCGGCCGGACGACGGCGCCGCGGCCACCTTCGCGGAGGCGTACGCCTCCGGCGGGGACGCGCTCCTCTCCCCGGCGCAGGTGAGGAGCTGGCTCACCGAGCGCAAGTCCGCGTACACGCTCACGACGCGCGCGGTCCCCCTGGACTCCGTGGACGGATGGGAGCGCGGCGCCGAGGCGGTCTCCCGCCCCGACGGCAGGTTCTTCAGCATCCTCGGAGTGGAGGTCCACGCGGGCAACCGGGAGGTGTCCCACTGGTGCCAGCCGCTCCTCGAACCCTCCGGCATCGGGCTGGCCGCCCTCGTCGTCCGCCGCATCAACGGGGTCCGGCATCTCCTGGCCCGCGCCGACCTGCGTCCGGGATGCCGCGACACCGTGGAGCTCGGCCCCACCGTGCAGTGCACCCCCGAGAACTACGCGGAGGCGCCCGGCGACCGGCGCCCCCGGTATCTCGACCTCGTCCTCTCCAGAGCCGTCCAGGTGAAGTACGACGTGGTGCAGTCAGAGGAGGGCGGCCGGTTCCGGCATGCCCTGACCCGCCATCTCGTGGTCGAGGTCGGAGGCGGCTTCCCCCTCCAGCCGCCTCCGGACTTCTGCTGGCTCACGGTGCCCCAGGCGATGGCGCTGGCCCGCCAGAGCTACCAGGTCAACATCGAGGCCCGCAGCCTCCTGCTCTGCCTGCACGCGATGTGAGGGCGCTCAGCGGCGGCCGCGACCGTACCGGTACATGGTCAGCGGCGCGAAGACCACGACGAGGACGGCGCAGGCCAGGAACGCCCAGCCCATCTGGCCCGCGGTCACGGTGCCGTCCATCAGCCCCCGCATGGCGGTCGTCACGACGCTGATCGGATTGACCTTGATCAGCGCCTCCAGCCAGCCCGGCATCGTCTGCTGCGGCACCATGACGTTGCTGGCGACGACGAGGACGAACAGGAGCGTCCAGCTCAGCGTCTGCGCCGCGGTCGGCGTCCGCACGCTGACCCCGACGAAGGTCCCGATCCAGGCGAGGCTGAAGGCGAACACCTGGAGGAACAGCAGCGCCAGCACGACGCCGCCCAGGCCGCCGTCGGGGCGGAAACCCAGCGCCAGCCCCAGCAGCAGCGGCACCACCGAGGCCACCGCGTACCGGACCACGTCCCCCAGCATCGCCCCGACCAGCACCGACGACTGCCACACCGGCAGCGACCGCACCCGGTCGAACACCCCCTGGTCGACGTCCTGGTTCAGCACGATCCCGGTGTACGCCGTGGTCAGGGCCACCGCCATGACCATGACGCCGGGCAGGAAGAAGTGCAGGTAGCGGTCGGGCGACCCGGCGATCGCGCCGCCCACCAGGTAGGTGAACGAGAGCGTGAAGATGACCGGGAGCATGAGGGCGTCCACCAGCTGGTTCGGCGAGTGCTTGATCTTCAGCAGCGCACGCCACCCGAACGTCATGGACGCCGACAGCGCGCCGGCCCTCGGCGGGCGCTCGCCCGGCGCCGCCAGCGGCCCCCGCGCGCGCGTCATCGGCTGGGACGTCGTCATCTCGCCCTCCTCAGTTGACCGTCTGCGTCTGGTCGTCCGCGGCCTCGTCCTCGTCCTTGTCCGCTCGCCCGCCCTCGGCCACCGGGTGGCCGGTCAGGGCGAGGAAGACGTCGTCGAGGCTCGACTGGGCCATCGAGAAGTCGTCGAGGGCGATCCCGGCGTCGGCCAGCGCGGTGACCGCCCGCGCCGCCTGCTGGGCGTCGCCGACCTGCACCGACAGCCGGTGCGGATCGGAGTCCGCGCCCGGCTCCACGGTCAGCTCGCGGGAGAGCATCTCCGCCGCCAGGGCGCGCTGTCCGGGATCCTGGAGCCGCAGCTTCAGCGCGCCGGTGCCGACCTGGGACTTCAGCTTCCCGGGCGCGTCCTCCGCGATGACCCTGCCGTGGTCCAGGACCGCGACCCGGTCGGAGAGCCGGTCGGCCTCGTCGAGGTACTGCGTCGTGAGCAGCACGGTCGTGCCCCCGGCGACCAGGGCGCGGATGATGTCCCACACCTGGTTGCGCGCCCGGGGGTCGAGGCCCGTGGTCGGCTCGTCCAGGAAGAGCAGGTCCGGCGTGACGATGATGCTGGCGGCGATGTCGATCCGCCGCCGCTCGCCGCCGGAGCAGGTCTTCACCGGCCGGTCCGCCACCTCCGACAGCTCGAAGGCGTCCACCAGGTCGTCGGCCCGCCGCCGCGCCGCGGCACCCCGGTGCCCGAGCAGCCGCCCCACCATCGCGAGGTTCTCCCTCCCGGTGAGGTCCTCGTCGATCGAGGTGGACTGGCCCGTGACGCTCACGCGCGACCGGACCGCGTCGGCCTCCCGGACCACGTCGTGGCCGAGCACCCTGGCCGTGCCCTCCGTCGGACGCAGCAGCGTCGTCAGGATCCGGAGGAACGTGGTCTTGCCGGCGCCGTTCGGTCCCAGCAGGCTGTGGACGATGCCGGTGGGGACGGCCAGGTCGACGCCGTCCACCGCCCGGGTCTCGCCGAAGGTCCTGACCAGCCCGGACGTCTCGACAGCGAGGGTCGAATTCGATCCCACGGTTGTGCCTCCCGTCGCCACCAGAAGATCGAGCTCATCCTAAAGCAGCAGCTTATATAAGTCAATGCCTAAGGACTGGGCCGGACGGCGCGCGCGTGCCGGGTGATCACTCTCTTGCTAACTTGAAAAAACCATAGTAGTGTCCGTTTTCATGGCTCATCTCGCCCGATCCGGGGAATCGTGATGCGACCACACCACATCCTTTTCGCCGTCACCGGCGGGTCCGGGCACATCCGCCCGACCTACGGCGTCCTCGACGAGCTCTCCGCCCGGGGGCACCGGCTCAGTTTCGTCACCTCCGGCGACTACGCCGACGACCTCGCGGAGGTCGGGGCCCGGCAGATCCGCCACCGGTCGATCTTCGAGGACGGCGTCGACCTGCCGGAGATCGTCGAGCAGGAGGACGCCGAGGCGCTGACGGTGAGCGCCTTCGTCAACGAGAACCTCGCGATGCTCCGGGCGGCGGAGAGCGCCCTGGACGACGATCCGCCGGACCTGGTCGTCTACGACATCTTCCCCCTGATCGCCGGGCGCCTGCTGGCCGCCAGGTGGCAGCGGCCGGCCGTCTGCATCAACGGAGGCTTCGCCTCGAACGAGCACTACTCGGTGTGGGAGGCGCTCAGCGCGGTGCACGGGCACCGGCCCATCGTCGAGACCGAGACCTTCCAGAGGATGATGTCCGAGCTTCTGCCGGAATATCGCATCGACCGTTCCCCGACGGAGTTCTGGAACGCGATCGAGGATCTGAACGTCATCTTCCTGCCGCGGTCGTTCCAGGTGAAGAGCGACACTTTCGACGACCGTTTCGTCTTCGTCGGACCGAGCTTCTCGCAGGGGCGGCTGCGGCCGGGATGGCGCCCTCCCCGCGAGGACGCGAACGTGCTCCTCGTTTCCCTGGGCTCGACGTTCAACGGGCATCCGGAATTCTTCCGCAGTTGCGCGCAGGCGTTCGCGGGCACGCCGTGGCATGTCGTCCTGGTGACGGGCGACGGCACCGACCCTAAGGCGCTGGAGCCGTTGCCGCCCAACGTCGAGGTCCACCAGTACATCTCTTTCATGGAGGTCCTTCGCCACGCGAAGGCTTTCATCCTGCAGGGAACCCTCGGCGCGACCATGGAAGCCGTCCACTGGGGCTGCCCGATGCTCTTCTTCACCGAGTACGCGGTCGAGGCCAGGCCGTTCGCCGAGCGGTCCGTCGAGCTCGGCCTGGGCCATGTGCTCCGGCCCGAGCAGGTCGACGGCGGCGGCCTCGTCCCGGCGGTGGAGAACCTGGTCGCCGACGACGGCGTCCGCCGGCGGATCGCGCGGATGCGCGCGGAGGCCCGCGACGCCGGGGGCGCCGCCCGGGCCGCGGAGGCGATCGACTCGTACGCGCGGCGGGCCGGAACCCGGTCGGGCGGCGCGTTCGGCGCCGTCCGCTGACACGACGATGGCCGCCCCGTGCGGGGCGGCCGTGGCGAAGGGCGGAGGACCGATGGCGGTCGTGGTCACCGGCGGTTGTGGCTTCATCGGCAGCCACCTCGTGGAACGCCTCGCGCGCCAGGGCGAGGACGTCGTCGTCTACGACCCCGCGGCGCTGCCGCCCGACCTCGACTGCGGCGGGGCCTCCGTCCGCCACGTCAGGGCCGACATCCGCGACGAGCGGGCCCTCGCCGGCGCCATCGGCCCGGACGTGCACACCGTCTACCACCTCTGCGCGCTGGTCGGGGTCGACCAGTACCTCGACGACCCGCTCGAAGTGATCGACGTCGCGGTCTCCGGCACCCGCAACGTGCTGCGCGCGGCCTCAGCCGCCGGCGTGAAGGTCGTGGTCTCCAGCACCAGCGAGATCTACGGCAAGAATCCCGCCGTCCCCTGGTCGGAGGACGCGGACCGGGTGCTGGGCAGCGTCGCCGCCGACAGGTGGTCCTATTCCGCGAGCAAGGCCGTCGCCGAGCACATGGTCGTCGCCTACGCCCGCCACCGGGGCCTGCGCGCCTCGGTCGTGCGGTACTTCAACGTCTACGGTCCGCGGCAGCGCCCGGCGTACGTGATCAGCAAGACCGTCCACCGGGTGCTGCGCGGGCTGCCCCCGCTGCTGTACGACGACGGCGCCCAGACGCGCTGCTTCACCTTCGTCGAGGACGCGGTGGACGCCACGCTGCGGGTCGGCGCCCGGGAGATCGCCGACGGCCAGTGCTTCAACGTCGGCAGCGACCGCGAGACCTCCGTGGCCGACGCCGTCCGGCTGGTGACCCGGCTGGGCGGGACGGAGTTCGCCCCGATCCGCGTGAGCACGGACTCGGCGCTCGGCAGCGCCTACGAGGACATTCCCCGGCGCGTCCCGGACGTCGGGAAGGCCAGGGAGATGCTCGGCTGGCGCGCCCGCACCCCGCTGCGGGCGGGCCTCGCAAGGACGATCGCCTGGGCGAGGGAGAGCCCGTGGTGGCTGGACGCCGTCGCGGGCGCGCCCCGGCGGCCGCTGGTACCCACAGGCGTCACGACGGCCGCGGACGGCCGGAAAGCGAGGGGACATGACATCGGGTGAGACGGCGGCGACGGCCGCGGGCACCGGCGCCCTGCCCGCTCCCGCCGCCTATATGTGCGGGCTGACCTGGGACGGCGCCCTGCTGTGGCATTCGGACCAGGACGCGGAGAAGATCTTCGCGATCGACCCGGCGACCGGCGGGGTGAGCAGGACGTTCGCCTGCGACAAGGTGCGGGCGGACCTGGCCTTCGACGGCGCCCGGCTGTGCCAGGTCGGCGGCCGCCCGAAGCGGATCGTCCTGATCGATCCCGAGGACGGCCGGATCACGGGGGAGAAGGAGGTGCTCCCCGCGAGCGGCAGGCTGACCGGGATCGAGCACGGGCCGGAGGGCATGTACATGTGCCTGCGCGGTCCGACGGTGGTGCAGGTCCGCGACTACGACACCATGACCGTTCTGCGGGAGTTCCCGGCGGCGGGGGAGTCGCCCTCCGGGCTCACGTATGCCGACGGGGTGGTCGTCTACGGCGACTTCGACGACGCCGTGCTCCGCGCCATGGACCCGAAGACCGGGGAGCACCTGGGGGCCCTGCCCGTCCCGGGCCGCCCCACCGGGCTGACGTGGGACGGCCGCAGACTCTGGTACTGCGACTTCCCCGCGCGCGCGATCCGTCCCCTGGAACTGTCGGCGGTCCTCGCCGCCTGAGCGGGCCGGCGCGCGGACTCCCTACTTCGCCTTCTTCTTGCCCACCACTTCGCTGATCCAGATGGGCACGTACGGAGACGTGCAGTTCGGCGGAGTGGGGTAGTCCTTGAGCACCTCCAGGCGCTCGCCGATCTCGATCGCGCGGGCGCGGTGCTCCTCGTGCTTGATCCCGATGTTGCCCAGGCAGTCGTTCATCGCCCACTGCAGGCGGTCCGGGGCGCCCTTCATCTCCGCCTCGATGGTGTCGAGCAGCTTGCCGAGGTCGAGGCCGTCGGGCTTGCGCATCACGCGCTCGGTGGTCAGCGCCCAGCCGGCGCTCGCGATCACCGGATCCGCGTCGTCGAGCCACGCCAGGCGCAGGTCCTCGGAGTGCGGGCTCTTCTTCACCACGTAGTTCACGAGCCAGTCGTGCACCTTCGGGGTGCGCGCCTCGCGCAGCATGGCGTCGAGTTCGTCGCGCTCGAACTCCTTGGGGCGGCAGACCAGGGTCGCAAGCAGCCGCGCCGAACTGTCGCCGGTCTTCCAGAGCCCGCGCGCGAGGTCCTGCTGCGTCTTCAGCCGTTTCGCGAGCGCGCGCAGCTTGCTGAGGTTCACGCCGTGGTCGTCGCCGCGCTTCTCGTTCACCTCGCGCGCCTTGGGGTCCTCCAGCTCGGCCAGCTCGGCCATCACGTCGGCCACCGCGGTCCCGGCCATCCCAGCCTCCTGTGCCTCGAATCGCGAGCGTCTGAAAATATCGGCATAGTTGACAATTGTCGCAATAACGAGCTTAACATGCGCCGTGTTTCCCTTCAACTCTCCCGGACCTCGTGGAGAGTGATTTCGTCTTCATTATGCGGACCAGTTGCTATGCGGTGAATCGCGGCGTATCTGCTGATCTAATGCCGTTTTCGGAACGGCGAGGCGGCCGAGGCGGCGCGTGCTCCCCGACCGCCGCGCCCGCCGGATGGGGCCGAACCGCGCACGCCGGCGGGTTCATTATCGTAGAGTCCGATATCGAATTGACCCATGCCGCCCACGGACTCGAAGGGGCCAGTGATGAGCGACGACGAGCCGGAGATCGCACCGATGTGGCCGGTCGGGACGAGCCGGGAGTACATCGACGCGCGGATCGAACTGGCGAAGGCCGAAAGGCGGCTGCGCGACCGGGTCGAGGAGGTCGCCGCCGCCCGGCGCCGGATGCCCCGGGGCGCCGAGCTCGGTGACTACACCTTCACCGAGGGGCCGGCGGATCTCGAGAAGGACGAGCCGACCGGTTCGGTGTCGCTGCGCGACCTGTTCGGCGACCGCGAGACCCTCGTCGTCTACCACCTCATGTTCCACCCCGACGACGAGGCGGCGTGCCCGATGTGCTCGATGTGGGTGGACGGCTTCAACGGCGTCGCCGCGCACCTGGCGCAGCACACCGCCTTCGCCGTCGTCGGCAAGGCGCCCCTGCCGAAGCTGCGCGCCTGGGCGCGGCGGAGAGGATGGGACGCCGTGCGCGTCCTGTCCAGCCACGGCACGTCGTTCAACGCCGACATGCACGCCGAGCGCCCGGACGGGGCGCAGCGGCCCATGATCAGCGTCCTGGTCCGCGAGGACGGGCGGGTCCACCACTTCTACACGCTTCCGGCCGACTTCCTCGACGGCGCCCAGCGCGGCATCGACCTGCTCTCCCCGGTGTGGAACGTGCTCGACCTGCTGCCCGGCGGCCGCGGCGACTGGTACGCCGGAAACGCCTACGCCGGGCGCGGCTGAGCCCCGGCGCGCCGCCGGTCGATCGGAACGCTCCCGGCCCCCGGGGGTCGACTCGGTATATATTTTCGTAGTACCGAGCTGATCGGGGGTCCCGATGACGAGTCAGCCCGCGGCCGACGCCGGCGTCTTCCCCGTCCCGCGCGCGTGCCCCTTCGGCCTGCCGCCGGAGTACGAGCGGCTGCTGTCGGCGGGGCGCGCGGTCCGCGCCCGCATGGCCGGCGGGAACTCGGCCTGGCTGGTCGCGCGGCACGAGGACGCGCGGAAGGTCCTCAGCGATCCGAGGATGAGCGTCGACCGCCGCCGCGAGGGCTTCCCCCGGTTCGCCCCCGTCACCGAGGAGGAGCGGCAGGCGTCCTTCCGCGGCTTCCGGCCGCCGATGAACTGGATGGACCCGCCCGAGCACACCGCCGCCCGGCGGTCCGTCCGCGCCGAGTTCTCGCCCGCGCGGACGGAGGCGCTGCGCCCGCGCGTCCAGGAGATCGTCGACCGGCGGCTGGAGCTGATGGCGGCCGCCCCGCGCCCGGTCGACCTGGTGCGCGAGCTCGCGGTCCCGGTCCCGTCGCTGGTGATCTGCGAGCTTCTCGGGGTGCCCTACTCCGCGCACGGCCACTTCGAGGAGCGCACCGGGCGGATGTTCAGCCACGCCACCCCGGCCGCGGAGCGCACCCGGGCGGCGCACGAGATCCGCTCCCTGCTGGCCGAGCTGGTGGCGGACAAGGAGCGCGACCCGCCCGACGACCTCCTCGGCCGCCTCATCGTCCGGGGGCGCCGGGAGGGCGCGGCCGACCGCGAGGCGGTCGTGAGCATGGCGTTCGTGCTGCTCGTCGCCGGGCACTCCACCACCGCCGACATGATCGCGCTCGGCGCCCTGACCCTGCTGGAGCATCCCGACCAGCTCGCCTCGATGCTCGCCGACCCCGCCAGGACGCCGCTCGCCGTCGACGAGCTGCTGCGGTACCTGACGGTGGTCAACGCCTCGACCGCGCGCACGGCGCTGGCCGACGTCGAGGTCGGCGGCGTCACGGTGCGGGCGGGGGAGGGCGTGGTGGTGCTGGGCCCGGCCGCCAACCGCGATCCGGAGGTGTTCGAGCGGCCGGACGAGTTCGACGTCGGGCGCGGCGGCGGGCGGCACCTGGCGTTCGGCGCCGGCCGGCACCGGTGCCTCGGGCACCGCCTCGCGCGGATGGAACTGCAGGTCGTGTTCGACGCCCTCTTCCGGCGCCTGCCGGGCCTGCGGCTGGCGGTCCCGTTCGGCGCGCTGTCGTTCAAGGAGAAGGCGAACATCTACGGGGTGCGCGAGCTCCCGGTCACCTGGTGAGCGGCCACCGCCTCCGTACCGCCGCGGATATTGAACGAGCGAAGATCGTAGTTTAAGTTCATATAGTGAAGTCCGCGTGCCGCGGCTCCCGATCCCGGGTGCCGTCCGGTCCCGTCGCGGACGGGGGCACCGGGTAGAAGGGATCTTCCGGATATGCGCGTGATGTTCTGTTCTCACCCAGGTCTCGGACACTTCTTCCCGCTCGTCCACCTCGCCTGGGCGTTCCGTACGGCAGGCCACGAGGTGATCGCCACGCTCGCGGGGCCCACCGAGGGCGCGGCGGGCTCCGGTGTGGAGATCGTCGACGCCGCGCCCGGCTTCAGCATGGAGGCCGTCAACGAGCGGCTGGCCCGCGAGCACCCCGAGTTCGTCCGGACGGTCGCGACCAAGCCGGCGATCAACCTCGACGAGTGGGGGCCCGGGTTCGCCGCGATCAACCGTCCCCTGATCGACGGCATGGTGGCGCTGGCCGACGACTGGGGCCCGGACCTGGTGGTCTACGACCAGGGCACCACCGCCGGCCTGTTCGCGGCGGCCCGCGCCGGGGCGCCCGCCGTGCAGCGGAACGTGAGCGCCTGGCGCACCCGGGGCATGCACGAGGCCGCCGAGGCCTACCTGCCCGACGTCTGCGAGCGGTACGGCGTGTCCATCTCCAAGCCGGCCGTCACCATCGAGGAGTTCCCGCCCAGCATGCTGGCCGGCGAGCAGCCCGAGGGATGGTTCATGCGCTGGCTGCCGCACAGCGGAGGATCGGTCGTCGGAGACCGGCTGCCCCAGCCCTCCGGGCGGCCGCGGATCGCCGTGAGCATGGGGACGGTCGAGCTCCAGATGCTGGGCACCGGGACCATGCGCACGATCATCGACGCGGCCTCGGGCGTCGACGCGGAGTTCGTGCTGGCGCTCGGCGGGGTCGACATCGGCTCACTCGGCCCGCTGCCGGACAACGTCAGCTCCGTCGGCTGGATCCCGCTGCACTTCCTGCTGGGCACGTGCACCGCCATCGTCCACCACGGCGGCGGGGGGACGGCCCTGACCGCGATCGACGCCGGCATCCCGCAGCTCATCACGCCCGACCCCAGGGACCTGTTCCAGCACACGACCCTGGAGGCGGTGCGGAAGCGGGGCATCGGGTTCGTGAGCGAACGCGAGGACGTCGACGCCGACCTGCTGACCCGGCTGATGACCGACGAGGGCGTGCGCGCCGCCACCGCGGAGGTTCAGCGGGAGATGGCGACGCTGCCCACCCCCGCCGCCACCGCCCAGCGCATCATCGAGCACCTGTTCTGAGGCCCGGAGGGTTCGCGGGTTCCAGGTCCGCGCGGAGGTCGGACGGCAGCAGCGGCTCGTCGAGAAGCCTCTGGTAGCGCTCGACGAGGGACGTCCGGCCCGTCCCGGCGCCGAGCCACGCGCCCACCAGCCGCGGGCCCTCGATGTACGTGACCGAGTAGGCGCGCCAGAGCGGGTCGGTGAGGAACCGCGTCATCCGCCGGGCGTGGTCCGGAGGCACCAGGAGCCACCGTTCCAGATAGTCAGTGACCTCGTCGGCGTCGGCTCCGCGGTCGTGGAGCATGATGGCCGCGTCCTGGCGGGCGGGCATCAGCAGCCGGATCAGCCGCAGGATCTCCTCCACCAGCTCGCCCTCGACCCGGACGCCCTCGCCGGCCAGGATGTCGGCGGTCCAGCGGCCCCAGCCCGGGCCTGGCACCGCCGCGTCGGCCATCTCCGCGGTCCCCTCGGCCATCAGGCACTGCGGGGTGTTGACCAGCGAGATCAGGTGCTCGTCGTGGCCGGCGCCGCCGACGAGACCGGCCTCCTTGCGGCAGTGCTCGGTGTGGTGCCCGGGGTAGGCCTCGTGGATCGCCAGCAGCGGCAGGGCGGCGACGGTGCGGCCCGCTTCCGCGTTGAGCTCCACCCTGGAGCGGAAACCGCCGAGGTAGCGGTTGAAGGCGTTCCAGGGCTTGTCGTGCACGACCACGTACTCGACGCTCTCCTGCTCCGGCAGGCCGAACACCGTGCGGGTCATGGCGCGCAGCTCGCCGGACACCGCCTGGACGGCCTGTGCCAGGCGGTCCGGGGGGACGGCGTTGCGCTCGTAGAACGCCGCGGTCCGGGCACGCAGGTCCCCGGAGCCGGGCAGCAGCGCGCCGATCGCGTCGTGGATCTCCGCGTAGCGGTCGGGGTCGCCGGGTTCGATGTCGACCTCGAAGTACGTCCGGACCTCGTCCCGGAACGGGATCTCCTCCCCGGCCATCCGGCGGGCCGCGCAGTTCAGCGCGGCGAGCTGCGCGGACAGGAACCGGCGCCGCGGCTCGGCGAGGCCGCTGTCCGGGAGCGCGGCCAGCAGCCGGGCCGACCGGGCGGCCAGCCCGGACGCGTCGGGCCTGGGCTCGGCGTCCACCCGGCGGGCCAGCTCCGGGTCGCCGTACCAGGAGTCGACGAACCCGTCGGCGAGCCGGCCGAACCGCAGCCCGAGGCTGAGGTACTCGGTCACCACCTCTTCACGCATACCGCGCTCCCTGGATCGCCGCTGTGCGGTCCGCCGCCGTCATCCCGCGGGGGTGCCCGGCGGGTCGTCCGGCGGGTCGAGCCAGATGCCGGCGAGGTCGTAGGCGTGGCCGAACGCCGGCATCGGGACCGCGCCCCGCACCCGCGGGCCGCGCAGGCCCGGGACGGCCGGCCGCTGGAACAGGACGGGCACGACCGCGGCGTCCTCCAGCACCGTCCGCTCGGCCTGGTTCCAGGCCGCGGTCGACCGCGCCGGCTCCTCGATCGTGGCGAGCGCCCGCTCGATCAGGCGGTCGACCTCCGGACGGCGGTAGCGGCCGCGGTTCGCGGCGTTGCGGGAGTCGCCCGACTGGAACATCGGCTGCAGGAAGACCCGGCCGTTGGCGGGGTACCAGTCCGGCGACCACGACGCGGCCGCGAGGTCCCACTCGCCCGCCGCCGCGCGCCGCGGATCCCCGAGAAGGGCGTCCCGGGCGTCGTGGTCGAGCGCCACCAGCCGGACGGTGACGCCGGCCTTCTCCAGGTCGGCGGCGTACGACCGCGCGACCGCGGCGTCCAGGCCGGTGTCGAGATGGACGGCGGTGAGCGCCAGGCCGCTGCCGTGGCCCGCCTCGGCCAGCAGCGCCCGGCACCTGGCCGCGTCCCCCCGGCTCCCGGGGGTCGCGTAGAGGTCGAGCTCCTGGTGCGCGTCGTTGCCCGGCGGCACGACGGAGCCGGCGATCCGCACCAGCGCACCGCTGCCGGACCGCCGGTACAGGTCGGCGATCGCCGCCTTGTCGATCGCGTACGAGAGCGCCCGGCGCACCCGGACGTCGGCCAGCGCGCCGCCCGCGGTGGGGCTCTCGACGTTGAAGACGAGGTACGGGTCGAGGGAGAGGCCGAGGCCGTCGCCCGGATCGCCCGGCTCGGCGTCGTGCGGCTCGGCGACCCGCACGCCCCAGGGCAGGTCGGCCGCGCCCGACGCGATCCGCGCGGCGACGTGTTCGGGCTCCGCGTCCCCGACCGTGATCTCGATGGCGTCCAGGTGCCGGCGCCGGAGCGGATCGGACTCCTGCCGCCAGGCGGGGTTGGGTTCGAGCCGCAGCTCGCGGCCCGGAACCAGACGGACCGGCCGGTACGGCCCGTTGCTCCGGAGGTTGCGGTGCAGTTCCGGGCTGCCGGGCACGAACGCGTCGTACTCGACCGGGGCGGGCGACGCGCACGGCAGGGCCATGATGGCGGCGAAGTCGATGGCCGGCCGCATGAGCTCGATGACCAGCGACTCGTCGTCCAGGACGAGCACGCCGGGGATGTCGTGGGAGTTCTGGAAGGCGGCCAGTTCCTCGGCGGTCGGGTCGTCGCGGCGGATCGCCGCGGCGTAGTCCTCGCAGTACCGCGCCATGCCCCTGATCGTGCTGGTGAAGTAGGGCAGGGCGGCGGGCCTCGTGAGCGGGTTGGCCAGCCGCTTCAGCCCGCGCACGACGTCGTGCGCCGTGACCTCCCGGGCGGGCGCGGTGTCCCAGAACACGCCGCGGCGCAGGTGGACCACGTAGTTCGTGTGCCGCGCGCCCATCCCGGTGTTGTAGGTGGACGGGACGTCGGTCGCGAGGTCGGGCGCCGGGGCGATGGCCCGCCAGTCGCGCAGGTCCGGCGCGGGGACGTAGCCGAACAGCTGCCGGGCGAACAGCCTGACGACCTGGTCGGCGGGCGCCTGGTGGGAGGCCGAGGGGTCGAGGCGGTGGACGGGGGCCGGGCCGTGGAGGCGGAGCGTCCCCCCGGGCCGCGGCAGGTCCTCGCTCCAGCGGGCGTCCGCGCGCTGCTCGGACACGGTCATGACATCTCCTCGCCGAGGCGGGCCATGATGCCGATGGCCCGGTCGATCTCCTCGCGGGTGTTGAACAGGTGGGTGCAGACCCGCGCCGCGTAGTGCTGGTGCGGCGAGCCCGGGACGTCGAACTCGGTCCACCGGATCCAGATGCGGTGCTCCCGCTCCAGCCGGTCGGTGAACGCGGTGAACTTCTTGATGTTCCAGGCGGCCTCGGGGTCGCGGAACGGGTTGAAGGCGATGAGCGGGGACTTCAGCAGCGGGTCCTCGCCGGGAGAGAAGATCGACTCCTTGCCGAAGGCCTCCACGAGGCGCCCCCGGGCGTGGTCGCCGAGCTCCATCGCCCGCTTCTCGATGCGGTCCCGGCCGATCTCGTCCCAGATCTCGCAGGCCCGCGCCAGCGCGGCGCCGCGGGCGATGCTGGCGCTGCCGGCGCTCTGGACGTACAGGGCGGTGTCGTCGCTCTCGACCGACGTCCTCGTCCGCGGCGGGGGACTGCCGATCATCGGGTACCAGGTGGAGATCACCGGCCAGAACGTCGGCAGCGGAAGCGGGTTGTACTCCGGGAAGACCTTGTTGCGGAGGTAGAGGATGCCGGTGCCCAGCGGGCCGCACTGGAACTTCGACCCCGAGCACGCGATGAAGTCGGCGCCGAGCGCCCGCATGTCGAGGTTCACGAGGCCGGGCAGCAGCGCGCCGTCGATCACGGTGGTCAGGCCGTGCCGCTGCGCCAGCTCGCACAGCCTGCGCATCGGCATCATCGTGCCGGTGAACAGGGTGATCCCGGCGAACGCGAGCACCTTGGTGCGGGGGGTGATGGCCGCCTCAAAGAGATCGACGATCTCGTCGGCCGTGACGCCGTAGCCGGTCGGCATGGTCAGCGTCTTGATCGTCAGGCCGTACCGGTTCCGGACGAGGTTGAAGTTCGAGAGCACCGAGTAGCACTCGTGGCTCGTGGTGACCACCTCGTCGCCCTCGTGGAGGTCGAGCCCCTGGATGATCCGGGCGACGCCCTCGGTGGCGTTGTGGCAGATCACGATCTCGTCCTGGTCGACGCCGAACGCCCGGCCGATGAGGGCGCGGTGCTCGTAGTAGCCGGACGGCTTGTAGACGTCGGCGAGCCCGCCGGTCCACTCGCGGGTGACCCGGTCCATCGTGTCGAGCACCTCGTACGGCATCGCGCCGACGGTGCCGGTGTTGAGGTGGATGGTGGTCGGATCGAGGGCGAACATCTCGCGGATGCTCTCCCATGGCGCGTCGCGGAGCCGCCGCGGCGATCCGCCGTTCGCCGTCCCGGCCGGGTCCGGGACGCTGCGCTCGCCGGGCTTCACGGACTGTGTCACGAGTGACCCCCTCCACGTGCGGATGACCAGTCGCCCTCACAATACAATATGTTTTTGAAGTTACTCGGCCAATGGACCCCGGATGAGGGCATTCCGTCCGTCGCTCCCGGAGCCCGCGCCGGGCTTCGTCCGGGTGGGCGATGGCTGCTGTGGGCAGAGGTGGGCGCGAGGATCGAGAGGTGCCGGGGAGGGCGGCCGGCCTGGTCAAGGGGAGCCGGGAGAGGTGCGAGCGAGGGGATGGCGTCGCTATTGTGCTTTAAGAAACGATGGTAACCTCCGGCGTGGGACAGGTGGGGCGCCGGCCGCGGCGGCGGGGCCCGGTGACGCGCAGGGAGGGTGATCGGTGTGGAGCCTCGTTACGGCGGTACTCTCCGCTACTTCGGACCGGGCGGAATGGACCATGTCGATCCGGCCTGCGCCTATTACGCCTTTTCGCATCAGATCATCAGGCTGTTCGCCCGGCAGTTGTTCGGCTATCCGACGGCCGTGGACGAGAGCGCCCTGACCCCGGTCCCCGATGTCGCCGCGGAGGCGCCGACGGTCGCCAACGGCGGGATGAGCCCGGACGGGCTCGTGTACCGGATCCGCCTGCGCCCGGGCGTCATGTGGGACACCGACCCGCCGCGCGAGGTGACCGCGGAGGACTTCGTGCGCGGCTTCAAGCGGATGTGCAACCCGGTGGCCGGGGCGGGGGCGATCGCCTACTACACGAGCACGATCAGGGGGATGGCCGAGTTCGCCGAGGGCTACCGGCGGGAGTTCGCCGGACGGACCCCGTCGGCCGCCGACCTGGCCGGTTACCAGAACGCGCACGAGATCGCCGGGTTGCGGGCCGACGGCGACCGCACCCTGGTCGTCGAGCTCGTCCGCCCCGCCAACGACCTGCTGAACCTGCTGTCGATGATGTTCGCGTCCGCCGCGCCGCGCGAGTATGACCAGTTCATCCCGGACAGCGATGAGTTCATCGCCAACATCCGCTCCAACGGCCCGTACCGCCTCACCGGCTACGAGAACGGCCGCTTCCTGACGATGGAGCGGAACCCGGTGTGGCGGCAGGACACCGACCCGCTGCGGCACCAGTACGTCGACGGCCTGGACGTGCGGATGGCGCGCGTCGACGACGACCGGGTGCGGGAGGCGATCCGGAGCGGGGAGGCCGACCTCTCGTGGGGCGCGCCGGTCATCAGCGAGGACCGCCGCCCCCCGGACGCGGACCGGCATCTCGGATACGCGATGAACCCGTACCTGGTGTTCAACATGAAGAGCCCGAACGAGGGCGGGGCGCTGCGCGACGTCAGGGTGCGCAGAGCCGTCGCGTACGCCGTCGACAAGGCCTCGATGGTCAGGCTGCTCGACGACATGGACCTCGGGACGGTGACCCAGACGGCGCACACGGCGATCCCTCCGGGCAACTTCGGGCACCGCGAGTACGACCGCTATCCCACGCCGGGCGACCACGGCGATCCGGCGAAGGCGCGGGCGCTGCTCGCCGAGGCCGGGTACCCCGACGGCCTCACCCTCAGGGCCCTCTACCGCGCCGACGCCCCCCACGCCGACATCGCCCGGTACTACGCCGCCGACCTGGAGAAGGCCGGGTTCACGGTCGAACTGCGGTTGATCAGCCAGCCCGACGAGTACTACCGGTTCCTGCAGAACCCGGCCATGGCCGAGGCCGGCGAGTGGGACATCACGGCGGCCGCGTGGACGCCCGACTGGTTCGGCAACAACGGCCGTGCCTACGTCCAGCCGATGTTCCAGTCCAACTTCGCCGCCGGCACCAGCAACTACGGCGGCTACCGCAACCCCGAGGTCGACCGCCTCATCGAGGAGGCCCTGTCGGAACCGGACCCGGCACGGGCGGAGGAGCTGTGGCACCGGATCGACCGGCAGGTCATCGAGGACGTCGCGATCGTGCCCGTCCTGGCGTGCGAGCCGACCATCCCCCACATGACCAGCGCGCGCGTGCGCAACGGCCTGCCGCTGCCGCAGGTGGACCGCTGGCTCGACGCGGCCTGCATCTGGCTGGACCCGCCCGACTGACGAGGGGGGGCGGTCAGCGCGGCACGCCCTCGGCGATCGACATGACCGAGGCGGTGGGCACGACGCGGGCGAGCCGCAGGCCGGCGGCCTCGAACAGCGGGTGCAGTTCCGCCTCGGTCCGCTCCCGCCCGGTGCGCGCCGCGAGCATCATGAAGTCCATCGGCTTGCTCTGGTGGGCCTCGTTGCCGGCCGGGACGATCGCGTCGACGGCGAGGACCCGCCCGTCGGGCTTCATCGCCCGGCGGCAGTTGCGCAGGATCGCCACGCACTTCTCGTCGTCCCAGTTGTGCAGGATCCGCTTGATCAGGTAGACGTCCCCGGTGGGGACGGAGGCGAAGAAGTCCCCGTCGGTGATCTGCCAGCGGCCGGCGATGTCGTCGCCGCCCAGCAGGTGGTGGCCGAGCACGTGCTCCTCCCGGTCGAGCAGGACGCCGTGCAGCCCCGGGTTCTCGCGCAGCACGGCGCGGAGGAACCCGCCCTTCCCGCCGCCGACGTCGACGACCGTGCCCGTCGAGGGGAACGCGTAGCTCCCGGCGACGAGGGCGTTCTCGGCCTCGGAGACCGTCGCCATGCCGTCGTAGAAGAGCGCCTCGGTGTCGGGGTTCTCCGCGAAGTAGCCGCCGATCGTCGTGCCGAAGAGCTGCTCGAACGTCGTCGCCTCGTCCCGGGCGACGGTCGCGGCCTCGTGGGCGACGGTCCAGAACATCCGGTCGGTGAACATCAGGATCCCCGCGCGGGCGGACATCGGCGCGCCGGCGCGCAGCGCGTCGCCCCTCGCGGTCAGCCGGAACCGCCCCGGCTCGTCCTCGTGGACCACGTCCCGCGCCGCGAGCAGGCGCAGGATCCGGTACAGCGCGCCCTGCCCCGTCCCGGTGGCGGCGGCGAGCTCGGCCGTCGTGCGCGGGCCTTCGGCCAGGTGGTCGGCCACACCGAGTTCGGCCGCCGCGCGCAGCGCGGCCGAGTAGGTGAACCCCATCGCCTCCTCGAACAGGAAGAGCGCGGACTGCTGCGCGTCCATCGGCCTCTGCTCCCTCCCGACGGCAGCCCGCCGTGGTCCGTCCTCGCCAGAGAGTTACTCTATGAATATAAAGTAACTTGGGTCGCGTGCAACGGGGGTGGATCAAGGTTGACGCCAGGAGACGCACCGATGGGCTACGGAGCGGCGCACGCCGAACTCTACGATCCCGTGTTCCTCAGCCGCGGGAAGGACTTCGAGGCGGAGGCCGAGGGGCTGAACCGCCTGGTCCGGTCCAGGCTGCCGGGAGCGCGGTCCCTGCTCGACGTCGCGTGCGGCACCGGAGCCCATCTGGAGAACCTCGCCAAGCACTTCGACCACGTGGAAGGACTCGACCACTCGCCCGCCATGCGGGAGGTCGCGCGGGGGCGGCTGCCCGGCGTCGCGGTGCATCCCGGCGACATGCGGGACTTCGAGCTCCACCGGACCTTCGACGTCGTGACCTGCATGGGCAGCGGCCTCGCCGAAGTCGACTCGCCCGAGCAGATGGCCGGCTCGGTCGCCAGGATGTCGGCGCACCTCGCTCCGGGCGGGGTCCTCATCGTCGAGCCGTGGTACTTCCCTGACAACTTCCTCGACGGGCACGCCGCCGGGCACCTGTTCCGGGAGGACGGGCGGGTGGTCTCGCGGCTGACGCACTCGGCGAGGCACGGGGACAAGAGCCGGGTGGAGATCCGGTTCATGATCGTGGACTCGTCCGGGTTCCGGGAGTTCACCGAGGTGGTCGTGAAATACCTGCTCCCCAAGGAGCGGTACGAGGCCGCCTTCGAGCGGGCCGGCTGCTCCGTCGAGTTCGTGCCCGGCTTCTCGCTGGCCGACGGCCGCCCGAACAGCCCCGGCCTCTTCGTCGGAGTCCGCGCGGGGGAAGCGGCCGAACCCGTCCGTCATGCTTGACTTTCATATAGTCAACGCTTGATGCTACCGCCATGCGGAGCGCAGCGGCCCACCGAATCGCCCTTGTCAACGTCGCCAACCACGGCAGCGTGCTTCCCACCCTTCCCGTGGTGTCGGAGCTGGTCCGGCGCGGCCACGACGTCGGTTACGTGACGTCGCCGGAGTACGCCGGGATGGTCGAGCGGGCCGGCGCGACGGCGATCCCCTACGCGTCGGGGGCCTCCGGCGCGGCCGAGGCGTTCGCGGACGACGACCCCGCCCGGCCGCACCTGCTGTACCTCGCGGAGAACGAGGCGATCCTGCGGGCGGCGCACGCGCACTACGGCGAGGACGCGCCGGACCTGGTGCTGTACGGGGAGGTGCCGATCATCGCCGGCCAGGCGCTGGCGGCCGTCTGGAAGCGCCCCGCGTGCCGGATCAACCCGGGCTTCGCCTCCAACCACGTCTACTCCTACTCGCGGGAGATGATCGAGGAGACCGGCGGCGTCGACGAGCGCACGCGGGACATCGTCGACGCGCGGCTGGCCGATCTCCTCGCCGGGTACGGCCTGCGGGACCGGGCGGGGGAGTTCGCCGAACGCGTCGAGGACCTCAACCTGGTCCTCATCCCGCGCGAGTTCCAGATCGCGCAGGACACCTTCGACGAGCGGTTCGCGTTCGTCGGGCGCTCGGCGGCGCGAGAGGACCGGCCCGGCACGTGGCGGCCCCCGGAGGACGGCTCGCCGGTGGTGCTGATCTCGCTGGGGACGACCTTCAACGACCATCCCGACTTCTACCGGCAGTGCGCGGAGGCGTTCGCGGGCACGCCCTGGCACGTGGTGATGGCCCTGGGGGACAGGGTCGGGGCGGGCGATCTCGGCCCGCTGCCCCCGAACGTCGAGGCGCACCGCTGGGTCTCCCTCCCCGCCGTGCTCGAACACGCGCGCCTGCTCGTCACCCACGGGGGCATCGGAGCCGTGATGGACGCGCTGACCGCGGGGCGGCCCATGGTCGTCGTGCCGTTCACGTTCGACGTCAAGCCGATGGCCCGGCGGGTGGGCGAGCTCGGGCTCGGGACGGTGGTCCCCGCGGCGGAGTTCACCGGCGCGCGGCTGCGCGAGGCGGTGGAGGACCTGGCGGGCGACCGGGCCGCGCTGGAGCGGGTGCTCCGCATGCGCGAGCACGCGGCCCGGGCCGGCGGCGCCGCCCGCGCCGCCGACGTGCTCGAGGCCTATCTCGCACGGGAGCGTTGACCGGGACGAAGGCCGCGCCTTAACTTTAAAATTAGGTACTAAATACGGCCGGGCGCCGTCCCGAAGAGAGGGAGTCCGCGATGATTCCGCTGTTCAAGGTCGCGATGGCGCCGGACGCGCTCGGCCGGATCTCCGAGGTGCTCGACAGCGGCCGCCTGGAGCACGGACCCAAGGTGGCCGAGTTCGAGAAGGCCCTGGCGCTGCGCCTCGGCAACCCGCGCGTCCTCGCGGTCAACTGCGGCACCTCCGGTCTCCACCTCGCGCTCAGCATGGTGGCCGACCCCGACCGGTTCCCCGCGACGGCCCAGCCCTCCGGCGGCGCCGGCGGGCCGGGCGAGGTGCTGAGCACGCCGCTGACCTTCGAGGCGACGAACTGGCCGATCCTGGCCCACGGGCTGCGCGTGCGCTGGGTCGACGTCGATCCGGGCACGCTGACGATCGACCTGGACGACCTCGCCGCGAAGATCTCGCCGGCCACCCGCGCGATCGTCGTCGTCCACTGGCTGGGCTACCCGGTGGACCTGAACCGGCTGCGCGAGATCGTCGACCGGGCCGAGGAGGCCCACGGGTTCCGCCCCGTGGTGATCGAGGACTGCGCGCAGGCGTGGGGCGCGACCTACCGGGGGGCGCCGCTCGGCAACCACGGGAACGTCTGCGTGTACAGCTTCGGCGCCATCAAGATCCTCACTGCCGGGAGCGGGGGGCTGATCGTGCTCCCCGACGACGACCTGCACCGGCGGGCCCGGCTGCGCCGCTGGCTCGGCATCGAGCGGCAGGCCGACCGGGTGCACGGCGACTACGACGTCGCCGAGTGGGGCTACCGCTTCCCGATGAACGACATCTCCGCCGCGATCGGGCTGTCCAATCTGGAGATCGTCGACGGCCTGCTCGCGCGGACGCGCCGGAACGCCGCCTTCTACGACAAGGAGCTGTCGGGGATCGCGGGCGTCGAGCACACCGAGCGGGCCGACGACCGGGAGCCCTCGTTCTGGGCGTACCCGCTGAAGGTGGCGGACCGCACGTCCTTCATGCGGAAGATGGCCGACGCCGGGATCATGACGAGCGTCATCTCCCGGCGCAACGACGCCCACAGCTGCGTCGCCGCGGCCCGGGAGGAGCTGCCGGGCCTGGACGGCGTGCACGACCGCGTGGTCTACGTTCCCGTCGGCTGGTGGCTGTCGGAGGAGGAGCGCGCCCACATCGCGGACACGATCAGGTCGGGCTGGTGACCGCCGCGGCCGCGGCGGGCCGGGCCGGGCGGGAGGCCTAGCCTCCCGCCAGCGGCGGAATGATCTCGACGCGGCTGCCGGGCGCCAGCTCGACGTCGTCCGGCGGCGTCGTGCGGGGCACCTGCTCGCCGTCGACGAGGAACAGGTGGTAGGGCAGCAGGTCGCCGGCGGGGGAGTAGAGCCGGTAGCCGGCCTCTGGGTGCGAGCGCACGAACGTCCGCAGGAGCTCGCTCAGGTTGGCCGCGGGCAGCTCCGAGCGCACCTTGCCGGAGGTCACGTTGTGCCAGCTGCCGGGGACGATGAGGTGGGGCATGGGGCATCCTCACAGGTCGCGGACGCATCGGAAACCACTGGCGAAGCAGGCCCATCCGGTGGGATCGCCGTGCAGGCGCTCGCTGGTGCGGGCCTGGAAGCGCAGGTTCATCCAGGAGCCGCCGCGGATGACGCGGAACCGGCCCATCACGCTCAGCAGCGACTCGTCGCAGTCGGGGGACGGGCCGTAGAGCCGGCTCGGCGAGGCCGTCCACTCGTAGACGTTGCCCGCCATGTCCGCCACCCCGTAGGGGCTGTCGCCGTGCGGGCTGAAACTGCCGACCGGGGTGGTCAGGGGGATCGGGCCCTGGTCGCTCTGGAGCTCCTTCCACCACGCGCGCCATTCGGCGGCGCTGCGGGCGGCGTCGCCCAGCCGCAGTTCGGTGGTGTTGGTCCACTCGCGGGACCACTCGTCGCCCCACGGCCACAGCCGGTACCCGGGGCCGCGCGCGGCCAGCTCCCACTCCGCCTCCGTCGGCAGCCGTGCGCCCGCCCACGCGGCGAAGGCCTCGGCGTCCTCGACCGCGATGTGGACGGCGGGGTGGTCGTCCGGCGGGACGTACCCGGAGTCCCGCCCCGCCGGACGGCGCCAGGACGCGCCGGGCGTGCTCTGCCAGTAGTCGGCGCCGTAGACCAGGCTCCAGCCGCGGCGCTCGGCGACCGTCCGGTACCCGGTGGCCTCCACGAAGGCCGCGTACCGGCCGGAGGTGACCGGGTGGCGGTCGATCAGGAACGGCGCGACCTCCACGAGCGTCTGCGGGGTCTCGTCGCGGAACCAGGGCGTGGGGAAGGGCTGGTCCTGCTCGGCCAGCCAGTCGAGCACCCACTCGGGCGATCCGAGCCGGAAGGACGCTCCCTCGATGAGGACCGCCTCCCCGGCCGAAGCCCCGCCGCGCAACGCCGCCTCGTGGTCTGCCACAGCGCCATCCCGTAGATCAGGGTTCTCGTCGAGCAGAAACTATATAAACATATAGCACTTGGGCGCCGCTCGCGTCACGGCTCACCGCCCGATCCCGCGGTAGCCGAACCCGAGGTCGCGGAGCCGCTGGATCGTCTCCGCCGGATAGTGCATGCGCCCGTCGAAGACCAGGCACGGCATCGCGACCAGCCGCCGCAGCCTCTCCAGGTCGATGCCATGGAACCCCCGGTGCCCGGCGAGGAAGGCGACGGAGTCGGCGCCCTCGACCGCCTGGTCGAGGTCGTCGGCGGGGGAGCCGCCCACCTCCGCCCGGATCCGCTCCCGGTCGGCGAGGGGGTCGAAGACCCGGACCTCCGCGCCGGCCGCCTGGAGGGCCCGGACCACCCCCCTCGCCGGGGTGTTGCGCAGGTCGCCGGTGTCGTTCTTGAAGGCGGCGCCGAGGACGGCGATCCTCGCCGACGCCAGGTCCTTGCCCAACTTGGCCAGGCCGTCCCTGATGACCTCGTAGGCGTATTCGGGCATGGCGTCGTTGACGTGGCGCGCCGTCTCCACCGTCCGCAGCCGGACGCCCCGGTCGCGGGCGGTGCGCCAGGTCATCCAGGGGTCCTTGGTCAGGCACGGTCCGCCGACGCCCGTGCCGGGCCGCAGGATGTTGACCCGCCCGTCCCCCTTCGGGAGCGAGTTCGCCGCGGCGATCACCTCCATCACGTCGACCTCGAACAGCGCGCAGAACCGGGCGAGCTCGTTGGCCATCGCGACGTTCGCGTCGATCCACCAGTTGCCGGCCAGTTTGACGATCTCGGCGATGTCGGCCGTGGGCACGATCCGGACGGGCACGCCCAGCGCCGCCTTCCAGAACCGCGCCGCCGCCGCCGTGACGCCGGGGCCGCACCCGCCGACGACGACCGCCAGTTCGCGCAGCTGGGCCAGCGCGTCCCCCTCGGCCAGCCGCTCCGGGCAGTAGGCGAGTCCGAAGTCCCGGCCCTCGGCCAGGCCGCCGCTCTCCAGCAGCGGAACGACCAGCGTGCGCGTGGTCCCGGGGGCGACGGTGCTCTTCAGGATGACCAGCTGGCCGGCGCGCAGCCGGGGCGCGAGCTGCCGGCACGCCTCCTCCAGTTGCGCGGTCACCAGGGCGCCGTTCCCGTCGACGGGCGTGCCGACCGTGATGAGCACGACGTCGGCGTCCGCCAGGACGTCGTAGTCGGTCGTGCACGCCAGCCGCCCGCTCGCGACCAGCGGGGCCAGCGCCTCGGCGAGTCCGGGCTCGGGGATCGCGCACCGGCCGGCCCGCAGCCCGGCGATCATCGGCGCGTCGCTGTCGACGCCGACGACGGTCATGCCGCGCTCGGCGAGCGCCGTTCCGAGGCACGTGCCGATGTAGCCGAACCCCAGGATCGCGATCCGCGGGCTCGGAGAATCTGACAAGAATTCCATGGCCGCCTTCCTCGCCGTTCTCCGCGCCTTCGGCGCTGCCGGGCATAGTTACAATATATTACTGAAGTGATGATGTCCCGGGCTGGCCTGCGGGAGCACCGGTCCGCACGGGCACCGACTGCCTGTTCTCCGGGGCGCTTCCGGACGTGGTCGTTGGAGTCGTCCGATCACTTGCTATATGATAGTTAAGTGAGTGACCTCGCGCTCGTGACCTCCGGAACGGGAGATGGTGACCGAGGAACGCCCCGCCGGCGTCGACCTGTCCTCGCTGGCACAGCGCCATGCCGACCAGTGGGCCCCCGCGGGCGGGCGCGGCCCCTCGATCGCCCGGCTGGCCCGGACCGCCGTCCGGCTGGACGAGGACTACTGCCGGGCCGTGGCGGCGTACTACGACCGCGCGCCGCTGCGCGGCGGCGACGCGGAGCTGCGCCGGCGCTACGACCGGTTGAAGCGCCAGAACCTCCGGCAGTTCCGGTCGATCGTCGAGGCGGGCATCGAGATCGCCCCGTGGCTCGGAGAGGGACAGCCGTACAGGGGATCACGAGACCTGCGCGAGAGCGTGCACCGGACCGGGCGGCTCCACGTCTACCTGACCAGCGCGGGCCACGGGCCGTCGCCGGCCGCCGGCGACCACCCGCTGTCCGGGCCGTCGGGCATCGTGGTCGACGGGGTGGAGTTCTGCCACAACGACCTGTTCCGGGCCGTGCACGACATCTTCGGGCACGTGATGCTCGGCAACGGGTTCGGCCCCAAGGGCGAGTTCCTCGCGGCCTTCTGCCACATGCACACGTACTCGCGGGACGTGCATCCGATCCTGTTCACCGAGCAGATCGGTCAGATCTGCTGGTTCTTCTACGGCCCGCACCTCCTGGACGGCGCGGGCAGGCTGCCGGGACCCGGCGAACCCGGCCACGTGCCGCCGGCCCGCCGCCCGTACCCGGAGCAGAAGGTCTTCGCGTTCCCGGTGCGATTCCTCGACGCGTTCACGAGCCTTTTCCAGCTTGAGAGGAGTCCGGATGACTGACCTGATGCCGCAAGCGGGGGGACCTCCCGTACGGTTCGCGGACCAGGATCTCCTTCCCAGATCCATCAGGGACGACTTCCCGATCCTGGCGACCGCGCAGGGCGGCGGCGGGCCGCTGGTCTACCTGGACAACGCCGCGACGGCGCAGAAGCCGCGGGCGGTCCTCGACGCGATCGTCGACTACTACTCGACGGCGAACAGCAACGTGGGCCGCGGGTACTACCGGCTGAGCATGGCCTCCACCGACCGCTACGAGGAGGCGCGCGAGACCGTGCGGCAGGCGCTCGGCGCCGAGCACGCCGACGAGATCGTGTTCACCCGGGGCACCACGGACGCGGTGAACATGATCGCGGACGGCTTCGGCGCCGGGCTCGTCGGCCGGGGGGACCAGGTCGTCGTCACCGGCATGGAGCACAACTCCAACCTGCTGCCGTGGCGGCGGCTCTGCGAGCGGGCGGGGGCGGAGCTGGTCGTGGCCCCCGTGGACGAGCGGGGCGCCGTCGACGCCGCGGCCTTCGCCGCCGTCCTCGGGCCCCGCGTCCGGATCGCCGCCGTCGCCCACGTGTCCAACGTGCTGGGCACCGTCAACCCGGTGCGCGCGATGATCGCCGAGGCGCACCGGCGCGGTGTCCCGGTCGTCGTGGACGGAGCCCAGGCGGTGCCGCACGCGCCGGTGGACGTGCGCGGTCTCGACGCCGACTTCTACTGCTTCTCGGGGCACAAGGCCTACGGCCCGATGGGCACCGGGGTGCTGTACGGCAGGCGGGAGCTGCTCGCGGAGGTGCCGCCGTACCAGGTCGGCGGGGGGACGGTGAAGGGGGTGAGCCACACCGAGCCCGTCCGCTACGTCCCCGTGCCCGCCCGGTTCGAGGCGGGCACCCCGAACGTCGCGGGAGCCGTCGGCCTGGCCGCCGCGCTCCGGTATCTCCGCGATCTCGGCTGGGACGCCGTGCGGCGGCATGACGAGGCCCTGGTGCGGTACGCGGTCGAGGCGCTGCGGCGGATCGAGGGCGTGCGGATCGTCGGCGACCCGGCCGCGGCCCCGAGCGGGATCGTGTCCTTCGTCGTCGACGGCATCCACCCCTACGACGTCGGCGGGCATCTGGACCGCCACGGTGTGGCCGTGCGGAGCGGCGTGCACTGCGCCAGCACCTTCCTGGACGAGATGGGCCTGCTCGGGACCGTGCGGATGTCGTTCGCCGTCTACAACACCGTCGACGAGATCGACGTCGTGGCCGGCGCCCTGCGCTCGGTGCGGCCGGGCACCTGGACCGCCGACCACCCGACCACGCGTTTCCTGTGACATGCGCTTCGACACAAGGCTGGTCCACCTCGGCCAGGAATCCGACGGCGTCACCGGGGACGTGGTGCCGCCCGTCCATGTCGCGGCCACGTTCGAGCGGCGGGTCCAGGACCCGTTGCGCTACTTCTACTCGCGCGGCGAGAACCCGACGCGGGAGGCCCTCGAACGCTGCCTCGCCGGACTGGAGGACGCGCGCTTCGCCCTCGCCTTCGCCTCCGGGCAGGCGGCGGGGACCACGGCGCTGTCCCTGCTGCGCGCCGGCCGGAGGCTGATCGCCTCGGACGACGTGTACGGCGGCACCCGGTCGCTGTTCGCGCTGCTCGGCCGGCACGGCATCGCCGTGGACCACGTCGACCTCACCGACGCGCGCGCGCTCGACGCCGCGCTCGGCGACGACGTGGACATGATCTGGGTGGAGGCGCCGACCAACCCGCTCCTGAAGGTCGCCGACCTCGCGGTGGTGTGCGAGCGGGCCCGGCGGGCCGGCGCCCGCGTGGTGGTGGACAACACCCTCGCCGGCCCGGCGCTGCAGCGGCCGCTGCGGTTCGGCGCCGACATCACCCTGTACAGCACCACCAAGTCGATCGCCGGCCACTCCGACGTCATCGGCGGCGCCCTGGTCTACGACGACGAGGACCTGCACCGCGAGCTGTCGTCCCACCGCACCACCACGGGGAGCGTGCCCGGCGGCTTCGACTGCTTCCTGGTGCACCGCGGGCTCAAGACGCTCTCGCTGCGCACGGCCCGGCAGGTCGCCAACGCGGAGGAGATCGCCGCCGCGCTGCGCGGGTGCGCGCGGGTGGGCGCCGTCCACTATCCGGGGCTGCCCGAGCATCCGCAGCACGAGGTGGCGGCCCGGCAGATGTCGGCGCCCGGGTCGATCCTGAGCTTCGAGTACCTCGGCGAGCCGGAGAAGCTCCTGGACCGGGTGCGGCTGTACGCGTGCGCGGTCAGCCTCGGCGGCGTGCGCTCGCTCATCGAGTGCCCCGCCATGATGACGCACGCCTCCGTCCCCCGCGAGGTCCGGGGGCGGCTGGGCGTCTCGGACAACCTCATTCGGGTGTCGGCGGGCATCGAGGACCCCGCCGACCTGGTGCGGGACCTGATGGACGCGCTCTGAACTGCGGAGGGATGGACACATGAACGACCTATCCGGGGCACGCCGGTCCGGAGGCGGCGGGCCCCTGTGGCTGGACGGCGCGACCGCGACCGAGCTGCAGCGCGCCGGCATGAGCGTCGACGGCCCGTGGTGGACCAACCGGGCCATGAACACCGAGGCGGACCGCACGCGGCTGCGCGGGATCCACCAGGGCTACCTGGGCGCCGGAGCGCAGGTGATCACCGCCAACACCTTCCGGTGCAACCTGCGGGCGCTCAGCCGCCTCGGCCTCTTCGACGCCGGCCTGGCCTGGATGGTGCACGCCGCCGTGGGCGTGGCCCAGTCGGCGGTCCGCGCCGTCCAGGACGGGCGGGCGGACGGGCCGCAGGACGCGGACCGCCCCCTGGTCGCGGGCTCGGTGGGGCCGGTCGAGGACTGCTACCGGCCCGACCTGGTCCCTCCCGACGACGAGTTGCGGGACGAGCACCGCTGGCTGGCGACGGAGCTGATGCGGGTGGGCGTGGACCTCGTGCTGGTCGAGACGATGAACTCCGAGCGCGAGGCGCGCATCGCGCTGGAGGAGGTGCGGCGGGCGGGCGCCCGCGCCTGGGTCGGCTTCGTGTGCGACGCCGACGCCCGGCTGCTGTCGGGGGAGAAGCTGGCCGAGGCGGCCGCCGCCGCCGAACGCGACGGCGCCGAGGCCGTGCTCGTCAACTGCACCGCTCCCACCGACAGCGAGACGGCGCTGCGGGCGCTGCGGGACGCCTGCTCGGGCCCGATCGGCGTCTACCCCAACATCGAGGACCGCGGCGGCATCCCCCGTTCGGCGCACGTCGACCGGCACGTCCCCGCCGCGATGGGGCCCGAGGAGTTCGCCGATCTGGTCGCCCGCTGGGACGCGGAGTTCTCCCTGGACGTGGTCGGCGGCTGCTGCGGCACGACGCCGGACCATCTGGCCGCGGCCCGCGACCGGCTGCTCCGGAGCGGGCGGTGAGGGTCCGCGGCGCCCGCCGCCGGGCGCGGACCGGCTCATGAGGATCCTCGTGACCGGCGGCGCCGGGTTCGTCGGGTCCCACTACGTGCGCCGGCTCCTCGGGCCCGAACGGGCCGGGGGCGGCGCGCACCAGGTCACCGTCCTGGACAAGCTCACCTACGCCGGCAACCCGGCCAACCTCGACCCGGTGCGCCGCGCGCCGGGCTTCGCCTTCGTCCACGGGGACGTCGCGGACGCCGCGGTGGTCGACGACCTCGTCGCCGCCCACGACGCGATCGTCCACTTCGCCGCGGAGTCCCACGTCGACCGGTCGATCCGGTGCGCGCAGGACTTCGTCGTCACCAACGTCCTCGGCACGCAGACGCTGCTGGAGGCGGCGCGGCGCCACGGCACCGCCCCGTTCGTGCACGTGTCGACCGACGAGGTCTACGGGCCGATCGGGACGGGGCGGTGGAGCGAGCGGGACCCGCTGTCGCCGGGGAACCCGTACGCGGCGTCCAAGGCCGCGGCCGACCTCGTCGTGCTCGCCTGCCACCGGACCTTCGGGATGGACGTCCGGATCACCCGGGGCTGCAACACCTACGGCCCGTACCAGTTCCCCGAGAAGATCGTCCCGCTGTTCGTCACCGAGCTGCTCGACGGGGGGAAGGCGCCGCTGTACGGCGACGGGCTCCACGTCCGCGAGTGGCTGCACGTCGACGACCACTGCCGCGCCGTGCACCTGGCGCTGACGAAGGGCCGGGCGGGCGAGGTCTACAACGTCGGCGGCGTTCCGCTGACCAACCGCGAGCTGACCGGGCGGCTGCTGGCCCAGTGCGGCGCGGGCTGGGACGCGGTGTCGTACGTGGAGGACCGCAGGGGCCACGACCGCCGGTACGCGATGGACTGCACGAAGATCGCGGCGGAGCTCGGGTTCCGGCCGCGCCGGGACCTCGCCGCGGGCCTCGCGGAGACCGTCGCCTGGTACCGGGACAACCGCGAATGGTGGGAGCCGCTCACGATGCACGTGCCGCGGGACGTGGAGGTGAACTCGTGACGGCCGCGGACATCGACCCCGTCGCCGTCAAGCAGGGGCAGCGGGCCTCCTGGGACGCCCTCAGTGCGAACTGGGCGGCGGCGCAGGAGAGGTTCGAGCTCGGAGCCGCCGCGGTGACGCGGCGGCTGCTCGATCTCGGCGGCGTGCGGGAGGGCCAGGCGGTCCTCGACGTCGGGACCGGCCACGGGGAGCCCGCCCTGACGGCGGCCCGTCGGGTGGGGCCCACCGGGAGGGTGACCGGAGTGGACATCTCCCCGGCGATGCTCGACCTGGCCAGGCGCCGGGCCGAGGGCACGCCGAACCTCGTGTTCGCCGAGGCGGACGTGGAGTCCATCGACCTGCCGGCGGGCTCGTTCGACGTCGTGCTCAGCCGCTGGGGGCTGATGTTCGCGGTGGACCGCGTCGCCGCCTTCCGCGGCCTCGCCCGGCTCCTGGCCCCCGGGGGCGTGCTCGCCGCGGCGGTGTGGGGCGAGGCGCCGAGCGCGCCGGCGATCTCGCTGGGCTTCCGGGTGCTGAGCGAGCGGCTCGAACTGCCGCCCCCGCCGCCCGGAACGCCGGGCCCGTTCAGCATGGCCGACCCGGAGCGCCTCGCCGCCGAGGTGGCCGCGGCGGGGTTCGCCGACGTGTCGGTGACCGAGTTCGTCGTGCGGTTCCCGTTCGACTCCGTCGAGCAGTGCGTCGCGTTCACCAAGGCCGTGACGCCGCCGATGCTGCTGCGGAAGCTCGCGGAGCGCTTCGGCTCCGCGGACGACCCGGGCACGTGGCGGGCCTTCGCCGACGCCACCGGGCCCTACCGCTCCGGCGGCGAGGCGTTCACGCTGCCGTCGACGGCGCTGATCGTCCGGGCCGTCGCGCCCGTCCGGGACTAGCCCGCCGGCCCCGCGCCGGGGCCGGCGGCGTCACGGCGCGGGCGGCGGGCACCGGCGGGGCAGCACGACCCTGCCGGGGGCGTGCTCGAAGGTCGACATCACCAGCCACTCGTCCAGCTCGGGGTCGTACAGGTTCTGGAGGCCGAACTGCAGCACCTGCCAGAAGGTCGTCGGGTCGCGCTGGTCGACGTAGACGTCGCCGAGCGCGATCGGGAACCTGAGGTACTTCCCCGGAGGCAGCTGCGGAGCGACGACGCCGACCCGCCAGTGGTCGACGTGCCGCTGCGGCCTGCGCTGAAGGATCTCCCGCCCGACGAACCGCGCCGTCGCGAGTTTGCGGTTGAGGACGCCGAGGTCGAATCCCGGAATCCGCGAGCACCGGTGGTCGCGGAGACCGGGCCATTTGTAGGTCAGGGTGTAGAGGGAATTCTTGTAGATGAGGTTCGTGAACCAGATCGGGTATCGCGGACCGCCCGCGATCATCTGGCTGTTCCCGCCGTTCCCCGTCCAGGTGAACGGGACCGTGATGCCGAGATCCCGGACGATCCATTTCCCCGTCCCGCGGAAGTCCCGCGGGAGTCGGGGCGGCGAAGGCGTGTGCGGGCCGGCCTGCTCCGCGGTCGTCGCATCGCCCGGCGGCCGGGGTCCGATCGGGGAGGCGGCCCGGGCGGGCCCCACGGCCGCCGGGGCCATGGCGACCGATCCGGCGAGCACCCCCAGCGCGGCCGTCCGGCGCGAACGTGTCCAGTTCATGATTCTCCCGGCGCCGCGTCGCGCGCGGGTTCCGGCGCGGCATGTCGAACGCGGCGATCATTTTGCTCCCTCCCCGGCGGCGGAGGAGCGAAGACCACAGGCAGGTCAGGGTCTGTTCCCGACCCGGTGAGGGCGCGGGCGGCGGGCGGTGGCCGGGCCCGGTCAACCGGCCGGGCGGTCGCGGCGGGCGTGGCCGCCCGGCAACGATCGGGCGCCTGACATGGGATTTTCGAGGAAACGGCGGTGTCAAGGGCGAAGACCGCCGCACGGCGACACTTCGTAAATGTGGTGATTCGCCATAGGTGAGTGGTGAAAGCGCTGCTTGTCTCTAGATCGGCCGGATGTCCCCTCCGGCCGATTCCCGAGACCGGGCCCGTCGGCCCGCCTCCAGGAGGCAATGGTGCCCAGGACGCGCTGGACCGCCCTGACCGCTCTGGCGGCCACCGGAACACTCCTCACCGCCGGCCTCGCGGTCCCCGGACGGGCCGAGCCGCCGCCTCCCCGCCCGCGGCCGCCGGGAGAGCACACCGAGCCGGCCGACAAGGACGCGCGGCCCGGGCGGCTGGCCCCGACGAGCCGCCAGATGGGCGCCGCCCGCGGCGTGACCGTGCGGTGGAACAGGCTCGGCACGCCCGCCTCGGTGACCGATGCCGCGCCCCTGGCCGGCGGGCTGCCCGGGGATCCGGAGAAGGCCGCCCGCGCGTACCTGGCCGGGCACCGGGACCTGTTCGGCCTCGACGCCGCCGCCGTCGGCGCGCTGGAGAAGGTCGCCGTCAACCCGGTCGGCGACGGCGCGGCCGTGCTGCTGCGCCAGCGGTTCGGCGGCCTTCCCGCCGGCCACGACGGCCTGGTGGCGGTCGGGGTGACCCGCGGCGAGGTCGTCTCGGTCACCTCGACCCTCTCCCGCGACGTCGCCGCCCCGGCGCCCGCCACGCTCTCCCCGCGGGACGCGGTGGCCGCGGCCGGGCGGGACGCGGGCATCCCCGCGTCGGCCGGCGACCCCCGCAAGGCGCGGCTCGTCGCGGTGCCCACGGCCGAGGGCGTCCGCAGCGCGTACCAGGTCACGCTCATGGACGCCTCCGGGGCGGAGCCGAAGGCCGTCACCTCCCACGTCGACGCCCGGACGGGCTCGGTGCTCGTGCGGGAGAACCTCGTCGACCACGACAGCGACGACCCGCGCTGGGCGGTGTTCCCGGCGACCCCGCCCGGCGACTACTCCTCCCGCGACACCCGGGAGACCTGGTGCTTCGCGCCCGCGGCGGGGTGCCGCACCGTCGGCGGCGACCCCTCCAGCGGACGGCCCTGGGACGTCGACCCGGCGACCGGCACGTCCAGCGCGACGACCGTGGGCAACGCGGCGAGGTCGTACGAGAACCGCGCGAGCGGCGACCCCTTCACGGTGGGGACCCGCACCAGCGCGCCGAAGCCCGACCGGAACTACACCTACCCGTGGACCAACCAGTGGCACACGGGCAGGTGCGACCCCGCGACGCTGGACAGCCCGCAGGAAGCGGACCTGGAAGCGGCCATGTCCAACCTGTTCGTCCAGCACAACCGGATGCACGACTGGTCGTACCGGCTCGGGTTCACCGAGTCGGCCTGGAACATGCAGGCCGACAACGGTGAGCGCGGCGGGCTCGGCGGCGACCCCGAGCAGGGCAACGCGCAGGCCGGCGCGCGGTTCCCGACCGTCCGCGACAACGCCAACCAGATCACCCCGCCGGACGGGACGCCCGCCATCACCAACATGTACCTGTGGCAGCCGATCGCGGGCTCGTTCTACCCGCCGTGCGTCGACGGCGACTTCGACATGAGCGTCATCGGCCACGAGTACACCCACGCCATCTCCGGCCGCATGATCGCCGGACCGGACGCCGGGTGGAGCGGGCCGCAGGCGGGCGCCATGAACGAGAGCACCTCCGACCTGTTCGCCATGGAGTACCTCAACGAGTACGGGCTGCGCCAGCCCGGCCGCACGCCGTACGTCATCGGCGGGTACGTCACCGGAGACCGGCGCGCCGGGATCCGCAACTACGACATGAGCCGGAGCCCGCTGAACTACGCCGACCTCGGATACGACCTCGTGGGCACCCAGGTCCACGCCGACGGCGAGATTTGGACCGCCACCCAGTTCGACCTGCGCCAGGCGTTCGTCCGGAGGTACGGCGAGGGCGGCGCCGCGTCGCAGCGCGGGTGCGCCGACGGGACGGTGCCGGTGGCGAAGTGCCCGGGCAACCGGCGCTGGGCGCAGCTGTCGTTCGACGCGCTGCTGCTCATGGCCGGCGGTGCGGTGAGCTACGTCGACCACCGCGACGCCCTGCTGGCCGCCGATACCCTCCGCTTCGGCGGCAGGGACCACGAGATGATGTGGAAGGTCTTCGCCGAGCACGGCCTCGGGAAGGACGCCGCGAGCAACGGCCCCGCCGACGCCGACCCGACGCCGAGCTTCGCCTCGCCCCTGTCGCGCAACGCCCGCGTCCGGCTGACGCCCCTCGGGGACGCCAGGGGCGGCAAGGTGCGCCTGTACGTGGGCGACTACGAGGCCCGCGCGGTCCCCGTCGCCGACACCGACCCGGCGACCCCGCTCGGCGACACCGTCGCGCTCGCCCCGGGCCGCTACTCCTTCGTCGCGGTGGGCGCGGGCTTCGGGCACCGGCGGTTCACCGCCGCGGTCGGCGCGTCGCAGCGGACCCTGCCGGTGGCGATGTCCCGCAACGAGGCCGCGGGCGCCAACGGCGCGACGGCGACCGGCGACGGCGCGTCCCAGGCCGCGCTGCTCGACGAGACCGAGGCGACGAACTGGCAGTCGGTGACGGCCCCGGTCGCCGGACGCCAGGTGACCGTGGACCTGGCCGGCGACCGCCCGGTCAGGGTCGGCAGGGTGCAGGTGAGCGCGATGCTGCGGCCTTCGGTGGCGGGCGATCCGGAGGGCGCGGGCGGCACGCAGAACCGGTTCACGGCGCTGCGCGCCTTCCGGCTGCTGGCCTGTGACGCCTCCAAGGCCGACTGCGCCCAGAACGCCTCGTACCGCACCGTCTACACCAGCCCGTCCGACGCGTTCCCGGCCGACCGGCCGCGGCCCACGGCGCCGGACCTGATCCTGCGCTCGTTCGGCCTGCGGGACGTCACCGCGACGCACCTGCGGCTGGAGGTGGTCTCCAGCCAGTGCACGGGCGCGCCGGCCTACGCCGGGGAGCAGGACGACGACCCGCGGTCGGCCACCGACTGCGGCACCGCGAGCCCGAGCGCGGGCATCGTGCGGACCGCCGAGCTCCAGGCGTTCGCCCGCTAGGAGAGAGGCCGGACCGAGCGGGGGGCGGAGAGGATCCGCCCCCCGCTTCGCCTTGCAGGGCGGGCCGCCGGGGCCCGCGGCTTTGCCGTGCCTGCCTGAGGCTTGTCTCCGCGTGCCCGATCCCGGGCGGTCCGGTTGACGGAGCGGCGCGGCGCCGCGACCTTCTAAAAGGAAAGTTTCCTTAGAGTTGGCCTCTGGGCCGGCTCCCTCCGCTTTCGGGTACGCCGTACCTCCCCCCGCCAAGGAGACGCAGGATGCCAAGGAAGACCAGCCTCGCCGTGGCCGCCGCCGTGACCGCCGGGCTGCCGCTGGCGCTCGCCGTGCCGGCCTGGTCCCACGGGTACACCACCTCGCCCCCGAGCCGCAGCTACCTGTGCGGGACGCACCAGGTCCGCAACTGCGGCCAGGTCCAGTGGGACCCCGACGGCGTCGAGGGGCCGAAGGGCTTCCCGCAGCGCGGACCGGGCGACGGGAAGATCTGCGCCGGCGCCGACGGGCGCTGGGCGCCGCTCGACGACCCGCGCGGCGGGACCGGGTGGCCCGCCACGAAGGTGACGGCCGGCCAGTCGTTCAGCATCAGCTGGCAGTTCACCGCCGCGCACGCCACCACGTCCTTCCGCTACTTCCTCACCAAGGACGGCTGGGACGCCGCCAAGCCGCTGACCCGCGGCGCTCTGGAGCTCACGCCGTTCCTCCAGCAGAACTACAACGGGCGGCCGCCGTCCGGCCAGACCACCCACACCGGGACGCTCCCGCAGCGGCACGGCCGGCACCTCCTGCTCGCCGTGTGGGACATCGCCGACACCGGCAACGCCTTCTACCAGTGCTCTGACCTCGACTTCGGCTGACCCGCCGGCGGGCGGCCGGCCCGCGGCGGGCACGCCTCCCCGCCGCGGGCCGGCCGGTGTTGTCACCGGGTAACACCCCCGGATACCGTGCTGTCATGACGAGTGCGGCGGGCCGGCCGGGGCCCGGACCACGGCGTGACCCCGGCCGCCGCCGTGCCCTGCTGGAGGCGGCCGACCGGGTCATCCAGCGCGAGGGGCCCGAGGCGTCCATGGCCGCGATCGCCGCGGAGGCGGGGATCAGCAAGCCGATCCTGTACCGCCACTTCGGCGACAAGAGCGGCCTCTACCAGGCGCTGGCCGAGCGGCACACGCGCAAGCTGATCGAGGGCATCCGGGACGAGTTCTCCCGCGGCGACCCGATCCGCGACCGCACCCGCTCCACCATCGACACCTACCTGGCGACGATCTCCAAGAACCTCAACCTCTACCGGTTCCTCATGCACCGGGCGAGCGCCGAGGACACGGCCACGCACAGCGCGATGAGCACCATGATCCGGGACGTGAGCCGGGAGCTGGCCGAGGTGATGATCGCCGAGGGGGAGATGGCGGACCGGACCCGCGCCTACGTGTGGGGCCACGCGATCGTCGGCATGGTGCAGACGGCCGGCGACTGGTGGCTGGACCACGCCGACGACGTGCCGCGCGAGGCCGTCGTCGACGGCCTCGTCGACCTCGTCCTCGGCGGGCTTCCCGCCGCCGCGTCCGAAGCCCGCGGCCCCCGCCCGCCCGACGACCCGCGATCCCCGAGGTGACCGTGCAGACCGACGTGCCGACCGGCGCGCAGCCCCAGGCCCGCCGTGACCCGCGGCCCGTGCCGGACGTGCGGACCGAGCGGCGGCCCTGGGGCCGCTTCGAGCGCTTCACCCTCAACGAGCCGTCCACCGTGAAGATCATTCACGTGGAGCCGGGGCAGCGGCTCAGCCTCCAGCGGCACCGCGACCGCGACGAGCTGTGGGTCGCGCTCGACCCCGGTGCGGTGTTCGAGGTGGCCGGGCGCCGCGTCCTCCCGGAGGTGGGGGAGCGGGTGCTGATCCGCGCGGGGGAGACCCACCGGCTCGGCTCGGACGGCCCGGCCGTGCGCGTCATGGAGATCGCCTTCGGCCGGTTCGACGAGGACGACATCGAGCGCCTCGACGACGCCTACGGCCGCGCCTGACCCTCGCGGCCCCCGCCCTCCGGCGCCCGTTCCCGCGCGGGCGGGGCCGTCGTTCCGGCGCCGTCGGCGAAGTGGCAGGCCACCGCCTGGGGCAGCCCGTCCCGCGGGACGAGCGCGGGTGTCTCCCGCTCGCAGACGTCGGCGGCCATGTAGCAGCGGGTCCGGAACCGGCATCCGCTGGGCGGCTCGGCCGCCGACGGCACCTCCCCGCGCAGCACGATCTCACCCGCGTCGTCGCCGGGCCGGTCGCGGACGGACGGCGCCGCCGACAGCAGCGCTCGCGTGTAGGGGTGCTGCGGGTCGCCGAACACCTCGGCGGCCGGCCCCCGCTCGACGATCGTGCCGAGGTACATGACGGCGACGTCGTGGGCGATGTGCCGGACGACGTCCAGGTCGTGGGAGATGAACAGGTACGCCACGCCCAGCTCGGACTGCAGGTCCGCCAGCAGGTTGAGGATCTGCGCGCGGACCGACACGTCCAGCGCGGACACCGCCTCGTCGCACACCAGGAGCTTCGGCCGCAGCGCCAGGGCGCGGGCGATCGCGACGCGCTGGCACTGGCCGCCTGACAGCTGGTGCAGGTGCCGGGGGCCGTGCTCGGGGGCGAGGCCCACGAGGTCGAGGAGCCGGGCGACCTCGGCGTCCTCCCGGTCGCGCGGCACGATCCCCGGGTGGACGCGCCAGCCCTCGGCGACGACGTCGGCGACGGTCATCCTCGGGTTCAGCGACGTGTAGGGGTCCTGGAACACCATCTGCAGGTCGCGGCTCATGCGGCGGCGCCGGCGGGGCGGGACGGACGCCAGGTCCGCGCCCGCGAACTCGATCGACCCGGCGAACGCCGGGCGCAGCCCCACCACGGCCCGCGCCAGCGTCGACTTGCCGCAGCCCGACTCGCCGACGACGCCCAGCGTCCGCCCGGCCCGCACGGTCAGGTCGAGCCCGGCGACGACGGGCACCCGCCGCCGTCCGAACCCGTGGCGGCCGGGGCGCTCGTACCCCGCCTCCAGGCCGCTGACCCTGAGCACGACCTCGGTGTCCTGCGCGGTGGCCGTCATCGGGGCTCCTCGCTGTGCTGGGAGGCGACGACCTCCGCGGAGTGGTGGCAGGCGACGGCGCGGTCGCCGTCCCCGGTGAGCGGCGGGTCCTCGGTGCGGCACCGGTCGGTCGCGAACGGGCAGCGCGGGTGGAACGCGCAGCCGCCGGGACGGTGCCGCGGGTCCGGCGGGACGCCGTCGATCGGCTTGAGGCGGCCGCCGGACCCGGCGTCCGGCACGGCCTCCAGCAGGCCGAGCGTGTACGGGTGGGCGGGGCGCGTGTAGACGGCGTCCAGCGGGCCCCGCTCCACGATCCGCCCGGCGTACATCACCGCGACGTCCTGCGCGACCCGCGCCACCACGCCGAGGTCGTGCGAGACCAGCAGCGTCGCGAGGTCGGCCTCGCGTTGCCGCCGCGCGAGCAGCCGCAGGATCTGCGCCTGCACCGTGACGTCGAGCGCGGTGGTCGGCTCGTCGGCCAGCAGCACCGACGGACCGAGCGCCAGCGCCATCGCGATCACCGCGCGCTGCCGCATGCCGCCGGAGAACTCGTGCGGGTGGTCGCCGTAGCGGGACTCGGCGGAGGCGATGCCGACCTCGCGCATCAGCGCGACCGCCCGCTCCCGGGCCTCCCGCCGGCCGAGGCCGAGGCGCCGCCGGAAGGGCTCGGCGATCTGCGGGCCGACGGCGAAGCCGGGGTTCAGCGCCGCCATCGGGTCCTGGAAGATCATCGCGACGCGGCTGCCGCGGGTCTCGCGCCAGCGCCGGGCCGAGAAGCCGCCCGTGTCCTCGCCCTCCAGGACGACGGACCCGGAGGTGATCTGCGCGCCGGGCGGCAGCAGCCCGATGAGCGCGAGCGAGGTCAGGCTCTTGCCGCTGCCGGACTCGCCGACCAGGGCGAGGACGCGGCCGCGCCGCAGCCGCAGGTCGACGCCCCGCACGACCGGCGTGACCTGCCGGCCGGAGCGGAACCCGATGTGCACGTCGCGCAGCTCCGCGGCCACGTCCCCGGAGGCCGGGGCGTGCGCGTGATCGACGGCTGGAACGGTCATGTGCGCCTCCATGGGATGTGCGCCATCAGATCTGCGAGCGCGGGTCGGACAGGTCGCGGAAGGCGTCGCCCACGAGGCCGACGCCGGTGACGACGGCGGCCAGCGCGATCGCCGGCATCGTGGAGATCCACCAGGCCGAGCCGAGGTAGTCGCGGCCCGCCGAGACGGTCGCGCCCCACGACGCCTGGTCCGGCGGGATGCCGAGGCCGAGGAAGCTCAGCGACGCCTCCGCCACCATGACCAGGCCGATCTGCACGGTCGCGGCGACCAGCAGCGGCTGCCAGCACGACGGCAGCACGTGCCGGAACAGGATCCGCGCGTGCCCCGCGCCGAGCACCCGCGCCGAGTCGACGAACTCCAGGTCCCGGGTCGCGAGCGCGGACGCCCGCACCACCCGGGCGAAGATCACCCAGCGGGTCACCGCCAGCGTGATGACGATGTTGGTGACGCTCGGGCCGAGGACGCCCGCGATGAGGATGGCCAGCAGGATCGACGGGAACGCCAGCTGCACGTCCCCGAACCGGGACAGGACGGCGTCGGTCCAGCCGCCGAAGTAGCCGGACACGAGCCCCGCCACCAGGCCCGCGGCGCCGCCGATGAGCACGGTGGCGGCGCCGACGAGCAGCGACACGCGGCTTCCGGCGAGCAGCGCGGACAGCAGGTCGCGCCCGACCTGGTCGGTGCCGAGCCACGCGACCGACCCGTCCCCGAGCCGGGCGCCCGGCGCCAGCAGCCGGTGCGGCAGGTCGGTCGCGGCCGGGTCGTAGGGCATCAGCAGCGGCCCGAACACGGCCGCCAGGACGAACAGCCCGACGATGGCGAGGCCCGCCCACGCCCGCGCGGGCAGCCTCCTGCGCCGCCGGGCCGCGGGGACCGCGACCGCGGCGGGTGCGATGGCACTCATGCTTCCTCCTTGTGGGGGACGGTCCCCCACGCCCCCTGCTTCGCTGCGCTCATGCGTTCTTCGGGTGGGGGGGCGACCCCCCACACCCCCCGGTTCGCTGCGCTCATGCGCTGTTCGGGTGGGGGGGCGACCCCCCACACCCCCCGGTTCGCTGCGCTCATGCGTTTTCCGGGGTGAGACGTGGGTCGAGGGCGACGCACAGGACGTCCACGAGGAGGTTCAGCGCGATGTAGGAGACGGTGATCGTGACGATCGCGGCCTCGACGACGGCGTAGTCGCGGTTGGTGATCGCGTCCACCATCAGCGAACCGATGCCCGGCCAGGAGAACACGACCTCGATGATCACCGCGTTGGCGATGAAGTTGCCCATCAGCAGCCCGAGGACGGTGACGACGGGCAGCGCGATGTTGCGCGCCACGTGCACGTACATCACGGCGCCCTCGCCGGTCCCCTTCGCGCGGGCGGTGCGGACGTAGTCCTTGCCGCTCTCCTCCAGCGCGCCGTTGCGGACGAGCCGGGCCAGCCAGCCCACGAACGGCAGCGCCAGCGTCACCGAGGGCAGGATGACCGCCTCCGGGCCGCCGCCCGCCGTGCTCGGCAGCCAGTTCAGCTGCCGCGCGAACAGCAGGATCAGCACGATGCCGAGCCAGAACGACGGCACCGCCTGCCCGACCAGCGAACCCGTGGAGACCAGCAGGTCGAGGATCCTGCCGGGCCGCCGCGCGCACATCATGCCGAGCGGGTAGCCGGCGGCGAGGGTGACGACCAGGGCGAGCGAGGCCAGCGTCAGGGTGGCGGGGAACCGGTCCAGGACGGCGCCCATCGCGCCGCCGCCGAGCCGCCACGAGTCGCCGAAGTCGCCGCGCAGGATCTCGCCCATGTGCGCGAGGTACTGCCGCCACAGCGGCTCGTCCAGCCCGAAGTCGGCCCGGACGGAGGCGAGCTGCGCGGGACTGGCGTCCGGTCCGAGGATCAGCGTCGCGGGGTCGCCGGGGACGACGCGCACGACGAGGAACACGACCGTGACGGCGCCCCAGGCCACGATGAGGGCCTGACCGGCGCGCCTCAGCAGGAACCGTCCCATCAGCCGCCTCCGTTCGCGGTCCGCGACGAGGCGCGGACGACCAGTTCCGCCGGCAGCAGGGTCTGCCGCGGGGAGCCCGCGCCGGACTCGCCCGACATCCGTTCGAGGAGCCGGTCCACCGCGGCGGCGCCGACCTCGGCGGCCGGCAGCCGGACCGTGGTGAGCGGCGGCGCGAGATAGGCGGCGAACGGGTGGTCGCCGTGCCCGGCGACGCGGACGTCGCCGGGGATGCTCAGCCCGTGCTCGGTGAGCGCCCGGTACACGCCGAGCGCGAAGTAGTCGTTGCCGGCCAGGACGGCGGCGCCCGGCCCGACGCGGGCGGCGAGCCCGCGCCCGATCTCGTAGGAGTCCACCGGGTCCCACGGCTGCGAGCTGGCCTCGCGGCGCCGGGTCGGCACCTTCACCATGTGGTCGTCGCGGACCGCGATGCCGTGCTCGTCGAGCACGGACCGGAACCCTCGGACGCGCTCCGCGACGGGTGAGATGTCCAGGTCCTCCTCGACCAGGTACAGGTCGCGGGCGCCCTCGGCGACGAGGTGCTCGGTGGCGCGCCGCGCGCTGTCGTAGTAGTCGACGCCGACGAGGTCGGTGTCGAGCCCCGGCAGGTCGCGGTTGACCAGGACGACCGGCGTCCCGGACTTGCGGAGCCGGTCCCAGTGGTCGATCCCGTGCTGGACGGGCACCGCCAGGACGCCGTCCACGCCCCAGCGCATCAGCTCGTCCACGACGCGCCGCTCGTTGTCGACGCTGTCCTCGGTGACCATCAGCATCAGCGAGTAGCCGTGGACCCGGCCGCGCTCCTCGATGGCGCTGATCAGACGGGTGTAGAAGGGGTTGGACGGGTTGGTGATGACCAGCCCGAGGGTCATCGCGTTGCCCTGCACGAGGGACCGCGCCATGGTGTTCGGCACGTACCCGAGGCGTTCGGCCTCGGCCCGCACCCGCTCGCGGGTCTCGGGGCTGACCGCGTCCTTGCCGGCCAGGGCGCGGGACACCGTGTTGACCGACAGGTCGAGGGCGGCGGCGATGTCCCGCAGGGTGGCCCTGCGGCGGGGTGTCATGGGTTCCTCCTGACCGTGGACAGGTCCGGCTGGTTGTTCGCCGCCGGGGTGAAGCCGGAGAGCCCGGTCCGCAGCCCGTAGGCGGTGGTGAGCGCGGCGGGGAAGATCCCGACCGCGTCGTCCCAGATCGTCTTGCAGGCCCGCGCGTACAGCTCCTCGCGCCGGCCGGGGTCGGCGGCCTGCCCGGCCTCGGCGAGCACCGCGTCCAGCCCGGGATTGCGGTAGCCCATCCGGTCGGCCTTGGACGTGTAGAGCCGGCCGAGGGTGAACGCGGCGTCGCCGGTCGTCACGGTGTTGGTCTGCAGCTCCATGTCCCAGTCGAGGGAGTTGAGGCGCTGCAGCCACTGGGCCTTCTCGATGCTCTGCGGCCTGACCTCGACCCCGATCCGCGCCCACCCCGAGATCATCGACTGGGCCAGCTCCCGGGCGAGGGGGCCGGTGGCGTCGAACCACATCATCGTGGTCTCGAAGCCGTCCCCGAGACCGGCGGCGCGCAGCGCCGCGCGGGCCGCGGCCGGGTCGTACCGGTACGGCGCCTGCTCGGCGTAGCCGAAGACGGTCGAGGGGATCGGCGCGCGCATGCGCTCGGCGCCCGCGCCGAACAGCTTCCCGACGATCTCCTCCATGTCGAGCGCCTGCCACATCGCCCGCCGGACCCTCGGGTCGGTGAACGGCTTGCGGCCGCAGTTGAACCACGTGAGGTAGTAGGTCCAGCTCGGCACCGTCCGGACCCTGACGCCGCGCCGCCCCCGCACCTCGCCGAGCTGGTCGGACGGGACGGGCCACAGCAGGTCCACGTCCCCGTTGCGCAGCGCCGTGATCGCGCTGGAGGTCTCGGCGATGAACGGCATCGAGATGCCGGGCAGCCCGGCGCGGCCTCCCCAGTACCCGTCGAACCGGGCCAGCTCCACGTTGGTCGACGGGGTGAACCCCGTCACGCGGAACGGGCCCGAGCCCACCGGGCGGCGCTTCTGCGCCGGGTCGGCCACGCGCCGGGCCGGCACGATGAACAGCAGGGTCAGGTTCACCGGCAGGGTGCCCATCGGGCCGTCCGTCACGAACGTGACGCGGTGGTCGCCGTCGGCCCGCGCGGACTTCACCGTGGCCCACAGCGCGGACTGCGCCGACTTCACGGCCTTGGTGCGCTCCACGCAGGCGACGACGTCCCGCGCGGTCAGCGGGCTCCCGTCGTGGAAGCGGACGCCGGGGCGCAGGTCGAACACCCACGTCGTGTCGTCCGTCCGCCGCCACGACGTCGCCAGGCCGGGCGCGAGCCGCCCGCCCTCGTAGCGGACGAGCGTGTCGAACACCAGCCGCTTGACGATCAGCGACGCCTCGTCGACCGCCGTCCCCGCGTTGTAGGGGTCGAGGTCGGTGACCGGCTGCCCGAACGCGGCGCGCAGCGATCCGTCCGGCGCGGCCGCCGCCCCGGGCACCGCGCAGCCGCCGAGCGCCACGGCGGAGGCGGCCAGGCCGGTCAGGGCGAGGAACTCGCGCCTGCGCACGTCCATGACGGCTCCTCTCAGCTCTTCAGCGCGAGGTAGATCATGACCTTCGCCGACGCCTCGCCGCCGCCGGCCTCGCCCTCGACGGCGCCCTTCAGCCGCAGCCAGCCGCCGAAGCCGGACGACTCCCAGGTGACGAGGTCGCCGGTCACCTCCCGCTCGGGGTCCAGGTCGCACCAGTGCAGGCCGTCGGGGGAGACCTGCGTGGTGACCCGCATCAGGGTGCCGGTCCCGGTCCGCTCCAGCGTCCGGACGAACCAGCGGGCCTCCGCGGCCCACGCCACCTCGTACGGCTCCGTCGCGAAACCGCCCGCGAGGGTGCGGTTGCGTTCCAGTACCGCCGTGAACGACTCGCGCATGCTCTGGGGGCTCCTCACCAGTCGACCGAGATCAGGACAGAGTCCAGGAACAGGAAGTTGCGCACGTCGGTGTGCGTCCTAACCGAGACGTAGAAGTTCAGCAGGTTGCCCAGGGAGCCGTACTCCTCCTCGTACGGCGGCACCGGCACGTCGCGCATGTCGTAGACGGTGTCGTTCACCTGCAGTTCGATGTTCGAGCGCGTGCTGGTGTCTATCACCCAGCGCACGTAGTGCCAGTTCACCTTGGTGGGCACTTCGTTGTAGCAGAGTTCCTGCGGCCCGCCGAACGGCTTCCAGTCGTCCGGCTCCGGGGCGGTGAAGTCCGCGGTCGGCGGCAGCTTGATCTTGCCTTCGAAGTGCTCGCGCGGGGTCGGCTCGGGCACCGTCGGGTACACCCACTCGCGCCGCAGCCGGTTCTCCAGGTCGGTGTTCAGGTAGCGGGCGACGCAGTGGTAGCGGACGCCGTCGCAGATGTCGGTCGCGATGGTGAACGCGCCGAACTGCTGCTCGGACGGGTGCAGGTTCGCGTCCCACTCGCCGGCGCCCGCCTTCGACGCCGCCTGGTTCTCCTCCGAGGCCGCCTCGGTCTTGAACGTCAGGTACGCCTCGAACTGCACGCGCCCCCGGCCGGCCATCGTGAGCCGCCGGATCGCGACGCCGGTGTGCCCGGCCACCGGGCGCGTCGCGACCTTCAGCGCGTACGTCCCGGACATCGCGCCGTGCGTGCCGACGTCGAAGAAGTTGCAGGAGCTGAGCTGCGGCGGCCGGAAGTCGCGCATGTGGTCGTCGACGGTGTCGAGGTTCCCGTGCCCGTCGTAGTTGCCGAGCAGCTCGATCCACCCGTGCGTGCCGGTGTTGAACTCGTCGTGGACGAGGATCCGGTCGAGCGGGTTGAAGCGGGACAGGGCGGGGTCGGCCCGGCGCAGTTCGGCGGCCAGCGACCGCTCGCTCGCGGGGGAGGTCATCGGGTGGGCTCCTGAATCCTCACGGTGGCGTGCACCATGTTGTGGTCGGACCGCAGCAGGTCGCGGGGCTCGCCGGCCTGGGCGGTGGTCTGCGGGACGAGCGTCCACTGCAGGACGCGCGTGCCGTTGCGGACGAAGATGTGGTCGATCTTGTCCTCGGACCTCGGCAGCGGGATCTTGCCGCCGTTGAACGAGGCGTACTCGGCGCCGGTGCGGCGGCTCGCGGGCGCGGCCTCGAACGAGTCGGCGTAGCCGACGTCGGAGAAGGCGTCGTAGGCGCTGTGGCCGTCCTCCTTCGACGCCGAGTTCATGTCCCCGGCGAACACGATCGGCAGCCGCCGGGTGTCGGCGTTGTCCCGGGTGAGGTACTCGGCCGTCCGGCGCGCGTCGAGGTAGCGGACCTCGTCCCAGTTCTTGGTCCAGCCGTTGGGGTCGGTCGCGCCGTTCTTGCGGTACTCCAGGTGCATGTCGACGACCACGAACCGCAGCCCGGTGCGCAGGTCGCGCAGGGTGTTCCAGGTCATCGTCTTGCCGTAGATCTCGGTGGAGTCCGGCAGCCAGAGCAGGTCGTGGGGGAGCGCGCGGCCGCGCTCGTCCAGGTGCGAGAACCTGCGGGCGTCGTAGTAGGTGAAGCGCCCCGCGCCGGACTGCAGCCGGTAGCCCTCCTGGGGGTGCCTGGTCCCGGCGTAGTCGGCGGGCGCCTCGGCGTAGCCGCGGGCGGCCATCGCCTTGGTCAGCGGGGCGCGGAACGACTCCACGTCCACGCCGGGCTGCGTCGGGGTGGCGTTGTTGCCGATCTCCTGGGTGACGACGACCCCGGCACGCGCGCGGACGATGTCGTCGGCGACCCGGGCGGCGCGCCCGTCGGCCCACGGTTCGAGCTTGGTGGCGCAGTCGCGCCCGATGGTGTCCACGCAGGCCTGCGTGGTCGGCAGGCATCCGTGCCCGCAGGTGTTGTAGGTCGCGATCCGCAGGTCGATCTTGCGGTGCGGGCCCTGCGCGGCCTGCGCGCCCGCGGCGGGGGCGAGCAGCGCCGCGGCGGCGAGGGCGGCCGTCAGGGCCGCGAGGGGGCGGGCGGGGGGACGCGGTGTCCTCATGCGAGGAGGCCTTCCGTTGTCGGCGGCGTCACATTAACGTTAACGTGATCGTTCACACACCTTCGATGTTCACCTATCCGCCTGTCAAGAGCCGAAAAGAAAACGACCCGGCCGTCCGCGTGAGCGGACGAACCGGGCCGTCGCCGTGCCGGTCGGGAGGCGCCCGGCTACTGGAGGAGCGCCCAGTGGCCGGGGTCGCGCCCGGGTTCCCCGCCGGAGCCGTCGCGGGTCGCCCGGAAGAGTTCGCCCTGGTGGCTCACCAGCGCCCCCGCCTTGTAGGCCGTGCTGTTCCGCCAGGCCGGGACGCCGGCCGGGGAGATGCGGCTGCTGCGGCCGTCCGCGCTCCGGGTCCGGGCGAGCGCGTACGCGCCGACCCGCACGGGCCCCGCGTACGGCCGCCAGTTCGCGCCGTCGGTGGAGTACTCGACCGCCAGGCCCGGGTCACGGACGTTCGCCGCCAGCGTCCCGTCGGAGACCTTCGCGCCGGGCGGCGGGACGCGGTAGTTCACCCCGGCGCCGCTCAGGCCCACCGGCTTGTAGAACGACAGGAGCGGGAACGTCTTCTGGCCGAGCGTGTTGCTGAAGACGCCCCAGGCCGCGTCCATCTCGTCCGGTGCGGGGGTGTCGCGGTTCCAGGCCCGCTCGGCGGCGCCGAGCAGCTTCGGGAACGCCTGGTACTCGCGGATCCCTGGAGCCTTGCCGTTCTCGGCCCACAGCTGCGCCTCCAGGCCGAGGATGTTCCTGCGGCCCTCGGCGGTCAGCTTCGTCCAGGACGGGTTCGGCGTGACCGGGTTGCCCCAGCGGTCCTCGGTGGCGTTGGCGTACACGTCGAACGGCTGGTAGGTGAAGGTGCTCTTCTCGTCCACGTAGGCGGCCCAGTAGTAGCCGGGCTCGTCCGGGTCCTTGTTGTAGGCGAGGTCCATGTAGAGGTTCGTGGCGTGCGCGAGGATCACCGGGGTGCCCTCGTTGGCGAACCGGTAGGCCCAGTCCTCGCGTCCCCAGCCCCAGACGTTCTGCCAGGGCAGCGGCGTGAACCCCTTGAGGCGGAACGAGCGCGTCGGGTCGGTGATGTCCTCCCAGCCGGCGGTCGCGGGGGCGTACTTATGCGCGATGGCGTTCCAGCGGGTGAAGAACAGCTCCTTCAGCTCCTCACCGGACCTGCCGGCCGTCTCGGGCGCCTTCTGGCACGCCGGGGACCCCGACCACCACCCCTCGGGCGGGCCCGGCGGCTCGTCGCCGCCGAGGTTGAGCCGGTTGAGCGGGGCGCCCGCGCGCTCGTACATCTTCGCCACCTCGGAGGCGACCTTGTCCAGGAAGGCGTACGTGCTGGGCAGGCACGGATTCGCGAGATTGTCGGTGTAGTACTGGACGCTGGTGTGCCGGCTCGTGTCGGCCGGGTCCAGCAGCCGGTACGCGGAGTCGTGCGTCCGCTGGTACCGGCGTTCCATCGACTGGACCGCGGCGCGCGCGTGCGCCGGGAAGTTCAGCTCGGGGACGACCTCGACGTGCCGCTCGGTCGCGTACCTGAGGATCTCCTCGAAGTCCTGTACGGAGTAGAAGCCGCTCCCCTTGCCGACGAAGTTGAGCGTGCCCTGCTCGAAGCCCTGGTAGGCGGGCTCCCGGCCGAGGTTGGCCTCGGCCGGCCCGGCCGCCTTGCCGGAGATGCCGTCGCCGGGGCCGAGGTCGTTCGCCGACCCCATGCCCTGGTGCAGAGCCTCCGTCTCCTTGAGGTCGAAGGCGCGGCCGGAGCCGAACCCGGTCAGCTCGGGCAGCCCCGGGATCTGCAGCCGCCAGCCCTCGTCGTTGGTCAGGCCGAGGTGCAGCCGGTTGAGCTTGGTGAAGCTCATCAGGTCGAGGAACTTCTCGATGGTCCGCTTGGTCTCGAAGTGGCGGCCCACGTCGATCTGCAGGCCCCGGTAGCCGAACAGCGGCGCGTCGGAGATCCTCGCGCGCGGCACCTCGACCGTGGACGCGGGCCGTCCCCTCGCCGCCGCCGCGTAGGCGCCCGCGGGGACGAGCTGCCGCAGCGTCTGGACGCCGTAGAGGACCCCGGCGCGGTCGGCGCCGACGATCCTGACTACGCCGCCGTCGGCGGTCAGCGTGTAGCCCTCGGGGTCGGGCTCGCCGTCGCGGTCGGCGTCGAGCCTCGGGTCGACGCTCAGCGCGACGGGCGCGCCGCGCCCGCCGGCCACGTCGGTCAGCGCGGAGCGCAGGTAGCCCGCCTCCCGGCGCAGCGAGCGCGGCGCCGAGACGGGCGACCCGCCGCCGATCGCGACCGTGCCGCCGGAGGCCGCGGCCGACAGCGGCTGCGGGACGATGCTCTGCCGCAGCGTGAGGTCGAGCCTGCGCGCCGTGTTCTCGGCATAGCGCGACGCGGCGGTCTGCACGGGCCGGTGGTCGCCCGAGAACGCGGTGGTCTGCTTCGGATCCGCCGGGTCCAGCAGCGCCTTGGCCGGGACCCACGATGGTCGCCCGCCGGCGAAGGCGATCGTCCACCCCGCGGGCGCGTCGGACTTGTGGACCGCCCACAGCTCGAAGTCGACGTCGATCGCGCGCCGCTCGCCGGGCCCGACGGGCGCGAAGCCGTCCCCCGGCCTGAGCGTGTAGAAGTCGCCGCTCCGCGCGGCGTCCGCCCGGGTGATCGCGAGGCCCTGGCCCGCGAGCCGCGCGCGGGCGGAGTCGCCCGCAGCCCCGTCCAGGACGGCGGCGGGCCGGCGGACGGCGTTGAAGTACATCGCCCATCCGCCGGCGCCCAGCGCGCAGCGGTCGTCGTGGTTGTCGATGGTCAGCCGCGCGCGGTGGTACTGCGCGTCGGCGACGGTATGGTCCACCGGCTGGTAGGTGACCATGAGATCGCGCGCGTCCGGGCGGCAGGCCGCGGCGGCGGCTCCCGGCGTGACGATCGCCGCGAGGCTCGCGGCGAGCGCGGCGGCCGACAGCACGGCCGCGGGTCGGTTCGGCATGAATAGGAAAGTAACCTAATAGTTTGCCGCGGGGCCGCGCCTGATCCGGCCACCGCGGAAGGCGCAGGCGGCGCCGCCCGTCCGCTCCCGGTCAGTCCGGGGATCTTGACGGGTCGGCGCCGCCGGTGGCCGGCCGGGCCGGATCAGGTGCTGGCCTCCAGCTCCAGATCCTTGACCCGCGGGTCGCCCTCGTCGGCGAGGTAGTCGGCCGCGCGCGTCGCGTCCTCGCCGTCCGCGAGCTTGGCGGCCCTGCAGACCAGGGTGCCGGCGACCGCGACGACCACGTTGACGGCGAGCGCCAGCATGCCGACGTACACCGTCGTCTTGGTGTCCAGGCCGAGGTCGCTCAGCGGGTAGGCCGAGCCGCCGAAGTGCTCCTTGCCCTTCGCCGGGTTCGGGATCCGGTACAGCATCCACAGGCCGGCCGCCATGCCGGCGGCCCAGCCGGCGATGAGGGCGCCGCGGTGGAACCAGCGGGTGAGGAGGCCGAGACCCACCGCCGGCAGCGTCTGCAGGATGATGACGCCGCCGATGAGCTGCAGGTCGATGGAGAACTCGGGGTCGAGCGCGAGGATGCACACGACCGCGCCGGCCTTGACGATCAGCGAGACCAGCTTGCTGACGGTCGCCTCCTCCCTGGCGTCGGCGTCGCGGCGGATGTACTCCTTGTAGATGTTGCGGGTGAACAGGTTGGCCGCCGCGATCGACATGATCGCCGCCGGGACCAGCGCGCCGATGCCGACGGCGGCGAACGCCACGCCGGCGAACCAGTCGGGGAACATGTGGTCGAACAGCTGCGGCACCACGGTGTTGGTGTCGGGCTTGCCGTCCGTGGTGACCGGCTTCACGCCCGCCGCGACGGCCATGTAGCCGAGCAGCGCGATCAGGCCGAGCACGAAGCTGTAGGCGGGCAGCGCCGCCATGTTCCGCTTGATCACGTTGCGGTTCCTGCTGGCCAGCACGCCGGTGATGCTGTGCGGGTAGAGGAACAGCGCCATCGCGGAGCCGAGCGCCAGCATCGCGTAGTTCAGCTGGCCGCTGCCGGCGATCGTGATGCCGTCTCCGGGCGCGGGGGTCTTGTCGAACTTGGCCTTGGCCGCGTCGAAGATGTCGCCCCAGCCGCCGAGCTTCGCCGGGATGTACAGCACCGCGACGATGATGACCAGGTAGATCAGCACGTCCTTGACGAAGGCGATCAGCGCGGGGGCGCGCAGCCCGGACTGGTAGGTGTAGGCCGCGAGGATCACGAACGCGATGATGATCGGCCAGTGCCCGTTCACGCCCATCGTCTTCAGCACCGCCTCGATGCCGACCAGCTGCAGCGCGATGTAGGGCATCGTGGCGACGATGCCGGTGATCGCGATGACGAGCGCCAGCGTCGGGGAGCCGAAGCGGGCCCGGACGAAGTCGGCCGGCGTCACGAAGCCGTGCACGTGCGAGACCGACCAGAGCTTGATCAGAACCAGGAACACCAGCGGGTACACGACGATCGTGTACGGGACGGCGAAGAATCCGGCCGCGCCCGCGCCGAACACCAGGGCGGGGACGGCCACGAACGTGTAGGCGGTGTAGAGGTCGCCGCCGATCAGGAACCAGGTGACCCAGCTGCCGAAGCTGCGGCCGCCGAGGCCCCACTCGTCCAGGCTGTGCATGGAGTCGGGCCGCCGCCACCGGGCGGCGACGAAGCCCATCCCGCTGACCAGCAGGAACAGGACGGCGAAGATGATGATCTCGGTGAGGTGGTCGCGTGCCATCGGCTCAGCCCCGCTTCTTCGTCATCTGGTACACGAGGACGGTGCAGGCGACGCCCAGCGGGATGAAGGCCAGCTGGATCCAGTAGAAGGCGGGGAAGCCCGCGAGGCGGGGCTCATCGCTGTTGTAGAGCAGCGTGAGCAGCGGGAGCACGACGGGAACGACCAGGAGCCAGTTCCAGGGGCTCCGGTCGGTGCGGTCGGCGTCCGGCGGCGGGGGCTGGGTCGGAGTCGGTTCCCGGGAGTCGTCGGGAGTCATGGGGTCCTCCTCGTCTGGCCCGCGCACGGTCCGCCCGGGTCGCGCGACGGGACCGTGCCGGGGGTGCGGCCGGGCGAGCCTACACACGCCCTGGTCACAGCCCGATATCGGCCGCGGCACGACTTCGGTGGATCGCTCCACGCCGGGAAGCGCCAGGTAGGGAACCGTGCGCCCGTGGTAGCCTCGCCGCATGCGAACCGCAGCCTCCCGGTGGTGGTGGCGCCGCTGAGGCGGTGCCGGTTCGCGCGTGTTCACGACCAGGCGACCGCCCTCACCGGCGGTCGTTTCCTGTTCGCGACGCCCGGTGGGGGCCCGACATGAGGGGCCACCGCGGTGGAGACCGTCTCACGACAGCCGCTGACCAGCGAGTTCGTCACGGCCGGGGGCGTACGGGTGACCCGTACCGCCGTCCCGGTCGACTCCGAGCGCAAGTCCGACGCGCTGAACGTCCTCGTCGCCGCCGTGGGGGAGCGGCGCGGCGGCGTGCTCAGCTCCGGCATGGAGTACCCGGGCCGCTACAGCCGCTGGCACATGGCCTACGTCGATCCCTGCCTGGAGATCGTCGCGCGCGGCCGGACGGTCGCCGTCCGCTCCCTGAACGGGCGCGGCCGGGTCGTCCTGCCCGCGCTGGCGGGCGCGCTGCGCGAGGTCGGCGAGGTGCGGACCGACGAGCCCGGCCTGTTCGAGGTCTTCGTCCCGCCGGCCGAGGGCTTCTTCGCCGAAGAGGAGCGCAGCCGCCAGCCGACCGTCTTCACCGCGCTGCGCGCGGTCGTCGACCTGTTCCGCTGCGACGACCCGCACCTCGGTCTGTACGGGGCGTTCGGGTACGACCTGTCGCTGCAGTTCGAGCCGCTGCGGACGCGGCTGGAGCGCCCCGACGACCAGCGCGACCTCGTCCTGCACCTGGCCGACGAGATGGTCGTCGTCGACCGCAAGCGCGAGACCTCGCACCGGATCTCCTACGAGTTCGAGGTCGACGGGTCGGGCACCGCGGGGCTGCCGCGCGGCACCGGGGCGACGCCGGTCCGGCGGCGGGCCGCCGTCCCGGCGCAGCCCGTCCCCGGCGTGTACGCGCAGATGGTGCGGGACGCCAAGGACAAGTTCGTCAGGGGCGACCTTTTCGAGGTGACGCCGGGGCACGCGATGTACGGGCGCTGCGACGCGCCCGCGGCGTTCTTCGAGCGGCTGCGGGAGTCCAATCCGGCGCCGTACGAGTTCCTTTTCAACCTCGGCGAGGGCGAGTTCCTGGTCGGCGCGTCGCCCGAGATGTTCGTCCGGGTCAGCGGCGACCGCGTCGAGACCTGCCCGATCGCCGGGACGATCAGGCGCGGCGCCGACCCGCTGGAGGACGCCGAGCAGATCCGCACGATCCTGTCCTCGGCGAAGGACGAGTCCGAGCTGACCATGTGCACCGACGTGGACCGCAACGACAAGTCCCGGATCTGCGTGCCCGGCAGCGTGCGCGTCCTCGGCCGCCGGCAGATCGAGATCTACTCCCGGCTCATCCACACCGTCGACCACATCGAGGGGCGGCTGCGCCCGGGCTTCGACGCGCTCGACGCGTTCCTCACCCACATGTGGGCGGTGACGGTCACGGGCGCGCCGAAGGCGTGGGCGATGCAGTTCATCGAGGACCACGAGGACTCGCCCCGCCGCTGGTACGGCGGCGCGGTCGGCTGCGTCGGCTTCGACGGCTCGATGAACACCGGGCTGACGCTGCGGACCGCGCAGATCCGCGACGGGGTGGCGACCGTGCGGGCCGGGGCGACGCTGCTCTACGACTCCGACCCCGACGAGGAGGAGCGCGAGACGCACCTGAAGGCCAGCGCCCTGCTGGGCGCGCTCGCCGCCGCGCGGAAGGGCGCCGGGGTCGTGCCGCAGGAGGCGCCGCTCCCCGCGCAGCCGGGCGAGGGCGTCAGGGTGCTCCTCGTCGACCATGAGGACTCGTTCGTCAACACCCTCGCCGACTACTTCCGGCAGCACGGCGCCTCCGTGGTGACCCTGCGGCACGGGTTCCCGCTGCGGCTGCTGGACGAGCACGCGCCCGACCTGGTCGTGCTGTCGCCGGGCCCCGGACGCCCGGAGGACTTCGGCACCCGCGCGCTCCTGGACGAGCTGGACGCCCGGAGGCTGCCGGTCTTCGGCGTGTGCCTCGGGCTGCAGGCGATGGTGGAGCACGCCGGCGGCGAGCTGTCGCTGCTGCCCGAGCCGTCCCACGGCAAGCCCGGCCGGGTGGAGGTGAAGGGGGGCGACCTGTTCGAGGGCCTGCCCGGGGAGTTCACCGCCGCCCGCTACCACTCGCTGCACGCCACGCCCGACCGGGTGAAGGGGTTCCAGGTAACGGCGCTGACCGGGGACGTCGTCATGGCGATCGAGGACCCGGCGCGGCGGCGCTGGGCCGTGCAGTTCCACCCGGAGTCGATCCTCACCGCGGCCGGGGGCGCCGGGCACCGCATCGTCGCCAACGTCCTCCGCCTGTGCCGCGCCGGGGGCTGACGCCCCGGTCGGGGCGCGGATGATCGCCGTCGTCCCGCGGAGGGGGAGGGGGAGGCTCGGCCTTCCCCCTCTGTAACAAAACGGGTAATTCGGTCATCCGCAAAGAGATTGGGGTTTCTTGGGTCTCCCTGGGGGGACGCCGGGGTCCATGATGACAATCCTGTGGCTCATCGCGGTCATCCTGGTGATCGCCGGCATCTACGTGATCCTCGCGCGGCGCGACCTCCTCTGGGGCATCGTCCTCATCGTCGTCGGCCTCCTCGTCGGCCCGGGCGGGGTGAGCATCTTCACCTGACCGAAAACCCGGCCGACCGGGGCGGAAACCCTGACGTGACCTGTCAGGTTTCGGTGCCAGCATCGTCCCCATGAGTCGTGCACTGACTGGAAAGATCGCACTGGTCGCGGGCGCCACGCGCGGAGCGGGACGGGGAATCGCCGTCGAGCTCGGCGCCGCGGGCGCGACCGTCTACGTGACGGGACGGTCCACCCGGACCCACCGGTCGGAGATGGACCGTCCCGAGACCATCGAGGAGACCGCCGAGCTGGTCACGGCCGCGGGCGGCGAGGGCGTCGCCGTCCAGGTCGACCACCTCGACCCGGCGCGGGTCGCCGCCCTCGTGCGCCGCATCGACGAGGAGCACGGGCGGCTGGACGTCCTCGTCAACGACATCTGGGGCGGGGACCGGCTCTTCGAGTTCGGCAGACCGCTGTGGGAGCAGTCCCTGGACGACGGCCTGCGCATGCTCAGGCTGGCCATCGACACCCACGCCATCACCAGCCACTGCGCCCTGCCGCTGCTGATCCGCCGGCCGGGCGGCCTCGTCGTGGAGGTCACGGACGGGACCGCCGAGTACAACGCGGCGTACCGCAAGGAGTGCGGCTACTTCTACGACCTCGCCAAGTGCGCCGTCCTCCGGATGGCCCTCGCCCAGTCCGAGGAGATCGCGTCCTACGGCGCGACGGCCCTCTCGCTGACGCCGGGATGGCTGCGCTCGGAGGCGATGCTCGACAACTACGGCGTCACCGAGGAGACCTGGCGCGACGCCACCCGGAAGACGCCGCACTTCGCGATCTCCGAGTCGCCGGCCTTCGTGGGCCGCGCCGTGGCGGCCCTGGCCGCCGACCCCGAGCGGGCGCGCTGGAACGGGGCGTCGCTGTCCAGCGGCGGGCTCGCCCAGGTCTACGGGTTCACCGACGCCGACGGCAGCCGCCCCGACGCCTGGCGCTACGTCGTCGAGGTGATCGACGGGGGCCTTCCCGCCGACGTCGCCGGCTACCGGTAGCCGGCGGGCCCCGCCGTACCGGTTTGAGGGCGCGCTGACCGGTTATCCGGCGTGGAGACTCGTGAAAGGAGGAGCCATGCCAATGACGGACAAGAGCGGCGAGCCGCGGAAGGAAGAGCTTCCCGGCACGCTCCAGCGCTCCCCGAAGGAGGCCCAGGAGACCTTCGCCAAGGCCCACGACTCCGCCGTCGAGACCTACGGCGAGGGCGAGCGGGCGCACCGCACCGCGTACTCGGCGCTCAAGCACAGGTTCGAGAAGCGCGGGGACCGGTGGGTCCCCAAGGGGCACAAGGGGCCGTCCGACCCGCGGGCGAAGAACCCCGACGCGCGCCACGGCAAGGGCAGGAGCTTCGGCGGAGTGGACGTCGAGGGCAGCAGCAAGCGCGAGCTGTACGACCGCGCCGCCGCCCTCGACGTCCAGGGCCGCTCGAAGATGACCAAGGAGGAGCTCGCCGAGGCGATCGCGCGCAAGCAGGACTAGCCGGGCGGCCGGTCCGCCGTCCGGTACAGCTCCGCCAGGCGGGCGGCCGCGTCCGCCATCCGCTCCCGCAGCTCCGGCGGGGCGAGGACCTCGACCTCGGCTCCGAGCCGCATCAGCTCGGACGCCGCGACGGCCGCCGACTCCACGGGCAGCGTGGTCACCACCCATCCGCGCTCGTCGGGCCCGCCCGCGGCGGCCGCCGCCTGGCGGGCGGCGTACGGCTCGACGGCGTAGCGCAGGATCCGCATGCCGGCCGGGGACAGGCGCACCACGGCCTCCTCGCGCAGCACCGACCGCACGAAGGCGGCCGCCTGCACGCGCCAGTGCCCGGCGAGGTCGAAGTCCTCGTCGCGCTCGAAGAACTCCCCGGTGGGGCGCACGGCGGCGACGCGGTCCACCCGGTACGTGCGGTGCCCGCCCCCGGCCCGCGCGACCAGGTACCAGACGCCGTTCTTCAGGACGAGCCCGTACGGCTCGGCCGTCCGGGTGACCTCGGAGTCCTTGCGGCGGTAGCGCAGCTCCACGGTCTCGTCGTCCCACACCGCGCGGGCGAGGTCGCGCAGCAGCGGCGGCGGCCCGCTCTCGCCGAACCAGCCGGGCGCGTCGAGGTGGAAGCGCTGGTTCGCGCGGGCGGGCGCGTCGCGCAGGGCCTTCGGCAGCGCGGCGAGGACCTTCAGCTCGGCGGCCGCGAGCGCGTCCGCGCGCCCCATGTCGCCGGCGGGGCCGGGCAGGCCGGACAGGAACAGCGCCTCGGCCTCCTCGCGGGTGAGCCCGGTGAGCCGCGTCCGGTAGCCGCCGACCAGCCGGTACCCGCCGCCCCGCCCCTGGTCGGCGTAGACCGGCACCCCGGCCGCCGACAGCGCCTCCATGTCGCGGTAGACGGTGCGCTCGGACACCTCCAGCTCGCGCGCCAGCTCGGCGGCGGTCATCGTCTCCCGGGACTGCAGAAGGAGCACGGCGGAGATCAGTCGGGCGGCGCGCACGGTGCCCATCCTGCCGAACGGGGAGGGTTCCTGACAATTTCGTGGGAGGTTCGCCGCGTTCGCCTGTCCCGGCACGCCGGATCGCTGTTAATTTCGCGGCGTGCCTACCGACAACACGAGCATCGCGGCGTTCATCGACGCCCTTCCGAAGGTCGAGCTCCACGTCCACCTCGTGGGCTCCGCCTCCGTCCCGACCGTCCTCGAACTCGCCCGCCGCCACCCGGACGGGCCCGTCCCCGCCGACGAGCGCGAGCTGCGCGCCTTCTACGAGTTCCGCGACTTCCCGCACTTCGCCGAGGTGTACGAGTCGGTGTCGAGCCTCGTCCGCACCCCGGAGGACGTCGGCACGCTCGTCTCCGGCATCGCCCGCGACCTCGCCGCGCAGAACGTCCGGTACGTCGAGCTGACCGTCACGCCCTACACCCACCAGCGGGCCGGGATGCCGATGCCCGCGGTGACCGAGGCGCTCGACCTCGCCGCCCGCGAGGCCCGCGACCGGTTCGGCCTCGGCCTGGCCTACATCTTCGACATCCCCGGCGAGTTCGGCGCCGAGGGCGCCCGCGGCACCCTCGACCACGCGCTGCACCACCCGCCGGAGACGCTCGTCGGGTTCGGGATCGGCGGCATCGAGCAGGCCCGCGCGCCGTTCCGGGACGCGTTCCGCGACGCGTTCGCCGCCGCCCGCGCCGCCGGCCTGCGCAGCGTCCCGCACGCGGGGGAGATGAGCGGCCCGGAGACGATCTGGGAGGCCGTCGAGGGGCTCGGCGCCGAGCGCATCGGCCACGGCACCAACTGCCTGGACGACCCCCGCCTCGTCGCCCACCTGCGCGAGACCCAGCTGCCGCTGGAGGTGTGCCCGACCTCCAACGTCTGCACCGGCCAGGTCGCGGACCTCGGCGCCCACCCCCTGCCGCGGATGCTGGAGGAGGGGCTGTTCGTCACCCTGAACAGCGACGACCCGCCGATGTTCAACACGACCCTCACCGGCGAGTACCGCGTCGCGGCCGAGGCGTTCGGGCTCGGCCGCGCCGAGCTGGCCTCCCTGGCCCGCAACGCCGTGACGGCCTCCTCGCTGGACGAGGAGGGGCGCAAGGCGATCACTGCCGAGATCGACGCGCTGGTCTGAGCCGTACGGTCAGCCCCAGGCCATGCGCCGCCACGGGCTGCCGGGGTCCTCGGCGAGGATGCGGTGGCCGGTGAGGGAGCGTTCGTACCATTCGCCGAACTCGCCCTCGTCGAACCGCAGCATCCGGCCGAGGACGTACCCGGCCGAGAACTCCTGCCACGACGCGTACGTCTGGTGGGCGCGGTGCCCCGCCGTGAGGACGCACTTCTCGGCCTCCTCGGCGTCGCAGTACCCGGCGTTCAGGCCCCAGCGGGCCATGTTCACCGCGCGCCCGAGGTCGTAGCCGAAGACGCTCTCGACGCGGCCGTCGGGCGGGAGCAGGCCGTCCGCCCGGAACCGCGCCTCGTAGCGCAGGACCGCCTCGGAGAGGTCCAGGACCTCCCGGACGGTCTGCTCGGAGATGTCGCGCTCGCCGCACCAGGCGACGATCGCGTCCTGCCAGGCCCGCTTGCCGGTGCCCCGGCCGCGCCGGTCGAGCACCATCTGGATCGCCGGGTCGCTGTTGCGGGCGTCGAGCAGCGCGTCCATCTGCTCGCGCCAGCTCTCGGTGCCGGTGATGCCCCAGTCGCGCTCCAGCAGCACCCGGTCGTCGCGGGCGCTCTCGTCGTCGGCCAGGCTGTTCCAGGCGACACCGTTGCCGACGGCCAGATGGGCGCCGACGGCGAGGGCCGCGGCGAGCCGCCCCCAGGCGGCGCTGCCGGGGTCGGTGACGAGGACGTCGTGGTCGCGGTCGGGGCGCCGCTCGGCGTCCGCGAGCAGCTGGGCGACCTGCCGGTACGCCTCGCCGCCGGGCGGCATCTGCGCCAGCAGCTCGCGCAGCGGCCGCAGCGCGCCGCGCGGGCCCGCGTCCTTCAGGATCAGCCGCGCGGCGTGCGCGCCCGCGGCTCCGGCGCGCTTGGGGTCGCGCAGCGACCCGAACCCCGACATCGCGGCCCAGGCGCGGCGCGCGGCCTCGCCCGTCCTGCCCGCGGCGGCCAGGACGTGCGCCGCCTGGGCGTCCAGCCCGGCCCGGACCTCGGCCGGCATCGCGCCGGCCGCCCGGTCCAGGAGGTCGAGGACGCGCTGCGCCTCGCCGGTCCTCCCCGCGGCGGCGAGCGCCCGCGCGTACCGCGCCCGCGCCGCGGCGGCGGACGCCAGGTCGCCGCGCGCCTCCATGGCGTCGGCGGCGTTCGCGTAGGCGGCCGCGGCCTCCTCGGCCCGGCCCTGCCGCTCGTACCTCCTGGCGCGGTCGAGCACGGCGCCGGTATCGGCCTGAAACGTCATCGATCCCTCCAGGCCACACCGTACCGCTCACAAAGATCACGTTTCCCGCCCTCGCGGAAAGCCGCGGCCCGGCAGGATGGGGCCCGCCGACCGGCCCCGCGTGGCCCCGGTCGACCAGATCATCTTCGACCACCTCCACACCGCCGGCCGCCTCCGCTGACGCCGCCGTCTCGCGGGGGTCATCCACGGAGTACCGCCTCCCGCTCACCCGGCCGGCGGCGGCGCCGGCAGGGCGGTGACCTCCACGCGGGTGTCGTGGAAGACGGGGCCGCCGCCGAGGTCGGTGGCGCGCTCGTCGACCACGGCGTTGGCGTTGGAGCCGCCGGAGAGCTTGGCCCAGTGGCCCTTGCCCGTCGCCGCGACGCCGGGGCGGACCTCGTCGGTGATCTTCAGGACGGCCTCGAAGGATCCCCGCTCGTTGCCGACCACGACGCGCTGCCCGTCGACCAGGCCCCGCGCCCGCGCGTCGTCCTCGTGGAGGCGGACGGCGAGACCGCCCGAGCGGCGCCTCAACTCCGGGTTGTTGGCGAACTGGGTGTTGAGGAACTCGTGGGACGCGGCCGAGACCAGGGCGAGGGGGTACTTCCCGGCCCGCTCCTCGTCGGCGACCTCCGCGGGCGGGACGTAGCCGGCGAGCCCCGCGGCGGACGAGCGGAACTCGAACCGCCCGGACGGGGTGGGGAAGCCGTCGGCGTACGGCAGGAACGGGTCCGGGACCGACATGCGCACGAACCCCTCCTTGCGGAGCCGGTCCAGCGTGACGCCCGCCATCCACGGGTGGTCCGACGCCAGCAGTTGTTCGGCGAGGCTCTCGTCGGAGTCGTAGAGGGCCGGTTCCCGCAGGCCCATCCGGTGCGCCAGGCGGCGGAAGGTCTCGGTCGTCGGCAGGCACTCGCCGGGCGGCGCCACCGCGGGCTCGTTCCAGGTGAGGTACAGGTGACCGTAGCCCTCGTGCAGGTCGGTGTGCTCGTGCTGCGCCGTCGCGGGCAGGACGATGTCGGCGTAGTCCACGGTGTCGGTCGGGAACTGCTCCAGGACCACGGTGAACAGGTCGTCGCGGGCCAGGCCCCGGCGCACCTTGTTCTGGTGCGGGGTGCTGCCCGCCGGGTTGGCCGCGATGACGAACAGGGCCTTGACGGGCGGGTCCTGGACGTCCAGCAGCCCCTCGCCGAGGCGGCTCATCGACAGCGTCCGCACCGGGCGGGGGCGCAGGTCGTCGCGCCACAGCGCGGCCTTGTCCAGCTTCACGTGGCCGGACGTGGAGAACGCGAGCCCGCCGCCGCGCCTCGCCCAGTCGCCGGTCACGGCGGGGATGGCGGCGATCAGCCGCAGCGCGGCCCCGCCGCCGGAGTGCCGCTGGAGACCCTGCGTCGCGCGGATCGCGGTGGGGCGGGTGCGGGCGATCCGCTCGCCGAGCGCCACGATGCGGTCCGCCGGGACGCCGGTGATCCGCGCGGCCCGGTCCGGGGGGTACTCGGCGATCCGGTCGCGGAACTCCCGCCATCCGAGCGTGCCCCGGGCCAGGAAGTCCGCGTCCTGCGCGCCGAGCCCCACGATGACGTGGAGCAGGCCGAGCGCGAGCGCCCCGTCCGTTCCGGGCAGCGGCGCCAGGTGCTCGTCCGCCTGCCGCGCCGTCCGCGTCCGCACCGGGTCGATCGCGACCAGGTGCGCGCCCGCCTTCCGCGCGTCCTGGACGAACTTCCACACATGGTGCCCGCTGGTCAGCGGGTTGGTGCCCCACAGCAGGACGAGCCGGGCGTGCGCCAGGTCCTCGGGGTCCATGCCGCCCGGCGAGCCGACCGCCTCGGCGATCCCGGCGCTGCCCGCCGCCGAGCAGATGTCGGCGCTGTGGGCCGAGGCGCCGAGCACGTTGAAGAACCGCCGGCCGGAATACCCTTCGAGGCCCTGCAGGTAGCCGAGCGTGCCCGTCCCCCAGTAGGGCCAGATCGCCTCGCCGCCGTGCTCCCGGGCGACGTCCTGCAGCCGCACGGCGATCTCGTCGAGCGCCTCGTCCCACCCGATGCGCTCGAACCGCCCCTCGCCCTTGGCGCCCACGCGGCGCATCGGGTGCAGGATGCGGTCCGGCTGGGCGGCGCGCTCCAGCCACCGGTTCACCTTCGCGCACAGCGCCCCGCGCGTGTACGGGTGGTCGGGGTTGCCGCGCAGCCGGACCGCCGCCCCGTCCCGCACGGTGACGACCCAGGAGCAGCCGTCGGGGCAGTCCAGCGGGCAGGCTCCCAGCACTGTCAGTTCCGATGGCATAGAACCCTCCTAGCTGGACGAACCTCTCCAGTGTGCGCCACGACCCCATGAGCGTGATCCAGGACGCTCATGACCCCCGAAGGCCGTGCCCCAGGTCGCGGCCGGGCTGGCGGGGTGGTTTCCTAAGGGGCGACGGAAACGACCCGTAGGGGGAACGAGAGTGAAGAGCGTCGAGCCCGAGGTGTTCCTCGTTGCGCGGCCCGAACTGGACTACGACGAGGTCGCCCGGTACCTGCGGGAGGTGGGCGGGGAGGGCTGGCTGGAGCGGCTCGACCGCGGGGAGCTCGACGACGAGCTCAACGACCCGCAGAACCTCGCCGAGTTCGCGGGGCGGCTCTGCTACCGCTCCTGGGAGCCGGGCCTCAACCCCAACGTCACCAAGATCCGCACCGACTCCGGCCAGTACCTGGAGAACATCCTGCGCAGCCTGCACGGCTCGGTGCTGGAGCACGTCAGCTTCAGCTTCGTCCTGCACAACGTGAGCCGGGTGCTCACCCACGAGCTCGTCAGGCACCGCCCGGGCGTGGCCATCTCGCAGGAGTCGCTGCGGTTCGTCCGGCTGCAGGACATCCCCTTCTGGTTCCCGGAGTGGGCCCGTGAGGACACCGAGCTGATGAAGCGCGCCACCGCCATGCTGGAGCAGATGGAGGAGTTCCAGGGCTGGATGGCCGCGCACTTCGGCCTGGACGACGAGGGCGTGCCGTTCAAGGAGAAGAAGCACAAGACCTCGTTCATGCGCCGGTTCGCGCCCGAGGGCGTCGGCACCGGCCTGGTCTGGACGGCCAACGTCCGCACCCTGCGCCACACCCTGGAGAACCGCACCGCGCCCGGCGCCGAGGAGGAGATCCGGCTGCTCTTCGGCAAGATCGGCGAGGTGATGCGCACCGAGGCTCCGGACCTGTTCGGCGACTACGTCGTCGAGGACGGCGCGTGGGTGCCGCAGTGGCGCAAGGTCTGATCCTCCGCGGGGTCTAGGCGCGCGGGCTCGCCTGGGGAATTATTGGACGCTATGTCTGACATCTCCATTCCGGTAGGCGACCGCGCGCTTCCGGGCTACCTCGCCGTCCCCGAGGGGGAGGGGCCCTGGCCGGGCGTCGTGATCGTGTTCGAGGCGATGGGCGCGAACGACGACATGCGCGCCCAGGCCGACCGGTTCGCCGCCCACGGGTACCTCGCCGTCCTGCCCGACCTCTACAACGGGGCGCCCTGGGTGCGCTGCGTCGCCAAGGCGATGCGCGACATGCGGGCCCAGCGCGGGCCGACCTACGACCATATCGAGGCGGCCCGCGCATGGCTCGCCGGCCGGGACGACTGCACCGGCGGCGTCGGGGTCTGCGGGTTCTGCATGGGCGGCGGGTTCGCGCTGGTCGCGGCGGCGAAGTACGACTTCCAGGCCGCCGCGGCCAACTACGGGATCCTGCCGCGCCGGCCGGAGGAGTCCCTGCGGGGCGCGTGCCCGATCGTCGGCAGCTACGGCGCCGCCGACCCGTCGCTGCGGGGGGCTGCCGGCAGGCTGGAGCGCGCCCTTACGGCCGCAGGTGTGCCGCACGACGTGAAGGAGTACCCGGGCACCGGGCACGGGTTCCTCACCGGCCTCACGCCGCCGCCCCCGTTGGGCCCGATCGCGAAGATCGTCATGGGCTTCGGGAAGGGCCGCGAGAACGCCCCGGACGGCTGGGACCGCATCCTCGCCTTCTTCGCCGAGCACCTCTCTAAAAAATCTACAATGTAAAGGTGCTCGGCCGGCAGCTCAGAAGCGGAGCACGGCCTGGGTCTGGGTCACCTGGGCGACACGGCGCCCGGACTCGTCGTACAGGTCGGTCTGGACGACGATCGAGGTCCGGCCGGTGTGCAGCGGGCGGGAGACGCCCCGGACGCGCCCCTCCCTGACCCCGCGGAAGAAGTTGGTCTTGGACTCCAGCGTCGAGGTGGAGGTGTCCGGCGGGAGGTTGAGGAACGCGCACGCCGCGCCGAGCGTGTCGGCCAGGGCCATGAGGGCGCCGCCGTGCATGAGTCCGCCGGCGGTGCACCGGTCGGGGGCCCAGTCCAGGTGGCCGGCGACCTCCTCCGGCCCGGCGGTGTCGATCTCCATGCCGAGCGCGCGGGCGAACGGCATGGCGTCGGTCAGCTGGTCGGGGGTGAGCCCGGTCGTCATGAGGCCTCCTGCGGCGGGTGTCGAAGGCCCCACCCTCGCCGTCCGGGCGTCAGGGCGTCCATTACCCCGCACGTAATCGTGAGCCTGACCCGGGTGCCGCTACCGTCGTGGCGTGACGACGATGACGACGGGACTGAGCGACGTGCGGCCGATCGGGGACCAGCTCCGGGCGTGGCGGCAGCGGCGCAGGCTGAGCCAGCTGGAGCTGGCGTCGGAGGCGGACGTGTCGACGCGGCACCTCAGCTTCGTGGAGACGGGGCGCTCGGCGCCGAGCCGCGAGATGGTGCTGCGGCTCGCCGAGCACCTGGACGTGCCGCTGCGCGACCGCAACCTGCTGCTGGTGTCGGCCGGGTACGCGCCGGTGTTCGACGAGACGCCGATCGAAGAGCCGAAGATGGACACGGTCCGGGCGGCGCTCCGGCAGGTGCTGGAGGGCCACGAGCCCTATCCGGCGGTGGTCGTGGACCGGTTCTGGAACCTGATCGACGCCAACGGCGCGGCCGCGTTCTTCATGGAGGGCGCGCCGCCGGAACTGCTGGAGCCGCCGCTGAACGTGCTGCGGCTCAGCATGCATCCGGACGGGATGGCCAGGAACATCCTGAACCTGGCGGAGTGGCGCGCCCACATGATCGACCGCGTCCGGCGGCATGTGGCGCTGACCGCGGACGCGGCGCTCGCCCAGCTGCACAAGGAGCTGCGGAGCTTCCCCGGCGACGTGGGGGAGGCGATCGCCCCGCCCGCGAGCCACGAGGTCTTCGTTCCGCTGCGGATGCGGGTGGAGGGCCGGGAACTGTCGTTCTTCAGCACGATCGCGACCTTCGGGACGCCGGTCGACATCACGGTGGCGGAACTGGCGATCGAGTCGTTCTACCCGGCGGACGCGAAGACGACCGAGTTCCTGCGGGAGCGCGCCGGCTGGTGACGCGCCTCAGTCCCCGGCCGTGAGCAGGTCGTGGTGGACGCGCGTCAGCGGAGCGCCGAGCCGCTGCAGGGCGGCGACCGTCGCGCGGACGAGCGGGGCGGGTCCGGCCACGTAGGCGTCGTGGCCGGCGGCGCCGTCCACGAGCTGGGGAAGGACGTCCGGCACGCGGCCGGCGAGGACACCGGCGGCGGGTTCGCGTGACACGACGGGGACGACCTGGAGCCGGGCGTGGGCCGACTCCAGGTGCCGCAGCTCGGGGAGGTCGTACAGGGCGCTCTCCGTGCGGGCCGCGGCGACGAGCAGGACGTCGCGGCCCGGGTCGGAGGCGAGGGCCTGCTCGGCCAGCGCCTTCACGGGGGCCAGGCCGGTGCCGCCGCCGATCAGCAGGAGCGGGCGGCCCGAGTCCGGGTCGAGGGTCATCGCGCCGTCCGGCGGGCCCAGCAGCACGCTGTCGCCCGGACCGGTGTGCCGGACCAGCGCGCCGCTCACCCACCCGGCGGGACGGGCCCGGACGTGCAGGCAGATCGTCCCGTCCCGGCGGGGCGCGTTCGCGATCGAGTACGGCCGCCAGATCCGCGGCCAGCGGGCGGTCTGGACGCTCACGTGCTGCCCGGGCGCGAACGGCAGGGGGCGCTCGGGGCGCAGCGTGAGGACGGCGAGGTCGAAGGCGCGGCGCTCGTGCCGCACGACCTCGGCGACCCACCACGGCGGGGCGCTCGCGGCGTCCCGCTCCGCCGCGGCGGCCATGGCGTCGGCCGCGGCGCGGTAGGCGGCGCGCCAGGCCGCCTCGGTCTCGGCCGTCCAGACGTCGGCGGCGAAGGCGCGCAGCGTCGCGGTCAGGGCCTCCTCGACGGCCGGATAGTGCTCGCGCAGGACCCCGTACTTGCGGTGGCCGCGGCCGAGGCCCTCAAGGTGGCGGGCGAGCTCCTCGGGGTTGTCCTGGCTCCACACGATCCGGCCGAGCGCCTGGAAGAACCGGTCGTGCTGGGCGCCCATCGCGGGCGGGAACAGGGTCCGCAGCCGCGGCCGCGCCGCGAAAAGGCGGCCGTAGAAATAGCTCATGGCGCCCGCCGGGTCGGCCTCAAGCCGTGCGAAGCATTCTTTGATAACGCGAGTTTCCGGTGCCATTCGGTCGGCTCGCCTCCCAAGCGGGCTGTTTTCGGCGGTCGGGCGGCAGGGCCGACGGAGGATCCGGCCGTCCTTGCTGCCCGAGTTGCTGAGATTCTCTCACCCATCCCCGCAGGTGTTCAATCGATTGCCGCCACAGAGGGTCGCCTTCGCTACTCATTGTAATTGTTCGTCAATTCCCCGTGACCGACGGTAAGTGAATCGGTCAACGCATACTGATCGGTATCCGATCGGGGCGCGAACGTTTCGGAAGAACCGTCCGGAAGGGGAGGAAGAACCTGCATCAGGGAAGAAGATTTCCGAATTCTTCGGTGTTTCCGCCGCGAGGCGCCCCGCGGCAGGCCACCGCCCCGGCATCGCGATGCGCCGATCTCGCCACTTCCGACGGCGGAGCCGCGTGCCGTGCGGCAAGCTGACCCGAGGAGGGCCGGGGGGCGGACGGCGCGAGGGGTGCGGGCGGCGCACGGTGACGTGCGGCCGGCCGATCGCCCGTGTCGGCGGCCGCCCCGGGGCCGGGGTCCAGCACAGGGGGGAGACACGCATGTCAGGAGCCGTGCGCGGAGCGCCGCACCCGCGGGCCGGTGAGGGCGGGCCGCCGCTCATCGGCATCACCACCTACCAGGAGCCGGCCCGCTGGGGGTTCTGGGTGCGCGAGGCCGCGCTGCTTCCCGTGCCGTACGCGCGCTCGGTCGAGCGGGCCGGCGGGGTCCCGGTCCTGCTGCCCCCGGCCGCGACCCTGCGCGGACTTGACACCCTGGTCTCGCGGCTGGACGGCGTCGTCCTGGCGGGGGGCGGCGACGTCGACCCGGAGCTGTACGGCGCCGCCCGGCATCCCGAGACCGGGCCGCCACAGCCGCAGCGCGACCGGTTCGAGCTGGCCCTCGTCCGCGCCGTCGTTGACGCCGACCTGCCGTTCCTGGCGATCTGCCGGGGAATGCAGGTGCTGAACGTCGCGCGCGGCGGCGCCCTCGTCCAGCACCTGCCGGAGGCGGTGGGCCACCGGGGGCACGCCCCCGCCGCCGGGGTCCTCGGCTCGCACCGGGTGCGGACCGGCGAGGGGAGCCGGATCGGCAGGATCCTCGGGGCCTCCTCCGACGTCCCCACCTACCACCATCAGGCGGTGAGCCGGCTCGGCAAGGGCCTGACCGCCGTCGCGTGGGCCGAGGACCAGGTGGTGGAGGCCGTGGAACTCCAGGGCCACCGTTTCGGCGTCGCGGTCCAGTGGCACCCCGAGGAGAGCGACGACAGGCGGCTCTTCGAGGCCCTCGTCGCCGAAGCCGCCGGACGCTGACGCGGGGATTGGGGGCCCGGCCACCGGGCAGGCCGAGGGGTGGATTTCCGCCGATGTCCCCCCACCGGAGGCCGCCGCATGCCCCTGCACCCGCAGACCGTGAGCTTCCTGGAGCAGCTCGCCTCGTGGACCGCCGTGCCCCCGGGGCGGGACGGGCCCGCCGAGCCCACGATCGAGCAGATGCGGGAGCGGATCGGCGCGGCCTTCCCGGTCGTGCGGCGCGAGCTTCCGCGGGTCCGCGACGTCGAGGTGCCCGGCCCCGGTGGCTCCGTGCCGGTGCGCCTGTACCGCCCCGCGCCGCCCGAGCGAGGGCCCCTGCCGGCCGTCGTGTACCTGCACGGCGGGGGATGGGTGCTCGGCGGCGTCGACAACGTGGACGCCTTCTGCCGCGACCTGGCGGCCGCGGCGGGGTGCGTCGTGCTGAACGTCGGCTACCGGCTGGCCCCCGAGCACCCGTTCCCCGCGGCGGTGGACGACGCCTGGGCCGTGGTGTCCTCGGTGGCGCGCGAGCCCGGCCGGTACGGCGTGCTGGAAGGGGCCGTGGCGGTCGCCGGCGACAGCGCGGGCGGCAACCTCGCCGCGGCCGCCGCGCTGCTGGCCAGGGACGCCGGGGTCGCCCTCGCCCACCAGCTGCTCGTCTACCCGGTGACCGACACGGCGAGGGACACCCCGAGCTGGCGGGAGTACGGGACGGGCTACGGGCTGGACGCCGGGTCGCTCGCCCGGTTCATGGAGCTCTACCGGGACGGAGCCGACCCGGCCGATCCCCGGCTGGCCCCGCTGCGCGCCGCGGACCTGGCCGGCGCCGCGCCCGCCACCGTGATCACCGCCGAGTGCGACATCCTGCGCGACGAGGCGGAGGCCTACGCGCGGCGGCTCGCCGAGGCCGGCGTGCCGGTGGAGCTGCGCCGCTACGACGGCGTCGTGCACTCCTTCTTCCTGCTGCCCGAGATCTTCGACGCCGGCGCCGAGGCGGTGGAGTTCGCTGTGCGACGATTGCGCGCGGCATTCGACGACCACTCGCGGCAGGGGAGTGCGGCATGACGCGGTACGACGCGTACGAGCGGCTGAAGATCGACTGGGCGGCGGACGGGGTGCTGCGGGTCACGATCAGCACACCGGGCAAGCTGAACGCGGTCGACACCACCGGGCACCGCGAGCTGGCGGAGATCTGGCGGGACGCCGACGCCGACGACGACGTCCGCGCGGTGCTCGTGCGGGGGGAGGGCACGGCGTTCTCCGCCGGCGGCGACCTCGCCATGATCGAGGAGATGATGACCGACCACGCCTCCCGCCGCCGGATCATGCGCGAGGCCCGCGACATCGTGATGAACGTCCTGAACTGCTCCAAGCCGGTGGTCAGCGCCGTGCAGGGCCCGGCGGTGGGCGCCGGTCTCGCGGTCGCGCTGCTGGCCGACGTGTCCGTCGCGGGCCGCACCGCGAAGATCATCGACGGGCACACGCGGCTGGGCGTCGCGGCAGGCGACCACGCGGCGATCGTGTGGCCGCTGCTGTGCGGGCTCGCGAAGGCCAAGTACTACCTGCTGCTCAACGACGTCCTCACCGGCGAGGAGGCCGAGCGGATCGGCCTGGTCTCGCTGTGCGTGGACGACGCGCACGTGCACGAGCGCGCGCTGGAGATCGCCGGACGCCTCGCCGCCGGGCCCGCCGAGGCGCTGTCGTTCACCAAGCACGCGCTGAACAACTGGCTGCGCCTCGCGGGGCCGACGTTCGACGCCTCCCTGGCGATGGAGTTCTTCGGGTTCACCGGCCCGGACGTGCGCGAGGGCGTCGCGGCGATCCGGGAGAAGCGCCCGCCCCGCTTCGGCTGAGGCGCGTCCCCCGCCTCCGTGCGTCCCGTGGCCCGGGCCGCGCCCGCGCGGCCCGGGGCATGAGGACGGGTCAGTACGACTTGGGGAGTCCCAGCTCGTGCTGGGCGATGTGGGCGAGGACGAGTTCCTCGGCGACCGGGATGTTCTTCGCGATGCGAGCGTCCCGGAACATCCGGGCGACCGGGTACTCCAGGGAGTACGCCATGCCGCCGTAGGTCTGGAACGCCCGGTCGGCCGCCTGCCAGGCCGCGTCCGCCGCGGTGAGCTTGGCGATGTTGGCCTCCGAGCCGCAGGGCCGGCCGCGGTCCCACAGCCAGGCGGCCTTGTAGGTCATCAGCCGGGCCAGCTCCAGCTGCGCCTTGATCCGCGCGAGCGGGAACGCGACGGCCTGGTTCGCCCCGATCGGCGTGCCGAAGGGGGCGCGCTCGCCGGCGTACTCGCAGGCGATCCGCAGCACCAGGCCGCCGGACCCGACGCCGCCCGCGGCGGCCAGGATCCGCTCGGGGTTGAGGATGTCCCACAGCACGGCGAAGCCCTCGTCGGGCTCGCCGAGGACCCGGTCGGCGGGCACGCGCACTCCGTCCAGGAAGACCATGCTGGAGGCGACGGTGTTGGTGCCGAGCTTCGGGATCGGCCGGTAGGTCAGCGTGCCCTCGGCCACGGCCTCCTTGACGTCCACCAGCAGGACGGTGAAACCCGCGGTGCGGGGGCGTGCCTGCGCGGCCGGGATCGTCCGGGTGACCAGCACGAGGAGGTCGGCGCGCTCGACGCCGGAGATCCAGATCTTCTGGCCGCTGACGACGAAGGAGTCGCCGTCGCGGCGCGCCTGGGTGGAGATGGCGATGGCGTTGCTGCCCGCGTCCGGCTCGGTGATCGCGAAGCACGTCTCGATCTCGCCGGAGGCGATCCTCGGCAGGAGTTCGCGCTTCTGCTCGGCGGTGCCGTGCCGGGCGATGGTCAGGCCGCCGAACGCGGGCGTCAGCAGGTACATGAAGGACGCGGCGCCGCCCGCGCCGCCCTCGGCGAGGGCCTCCAGGGCCACCGCCAGCTCCAGCAGGCCCTGGCCCCCGCCGCCGTACTCCTCGGGGATCGCCAGGCTGTGCCAGCCGCCGTCGACCAGCTCCCGCCAGACCTCCTCCGGCCAGCGCTTGTCCGCGTCGCACCGGCCCCAGTAGTCCTGGTCGTACTTCCCGGCGACCGCCAGCACGCCCTCGCGCACCGCGGCCGCGCCCTCCGGCAGGTCGAAGTCCATCGCGCCTCCTCGCACGTTCTCGCCTGGGCCCACGGTAGCCGACGCGAGTAAGTGTTCACTGACGCGGGGTGGGTCTGAAGCGCCCCGTGCCGGGTAGGCGACACCGGGAGCCGACACGGAAGGGGAGACCATGCGGCCGCGCGACAGGTGGATGCTGGCCGGCGGACGGTGGAGCCAGGGGACCGGGGACGAGACGTTCACGGTGACCGATCCGGCGACCGGTGAGCCGCTCGGGGTGGTGGCCGCCTCCTCGGCGGCGGACGTGGACGCGGCCGTGGAGGCGGCCAGCGCG